>NZ_JBHVST010000138.1:0-22165 GCF_042885015.1 Streptomyces sp. NPDC058086
AGTGTCATCGGCCCGGCCTGGGACTCCCTGCTCGCCAAGCTGATCGTCACCGGCGCCACCCGCGAGCAGGCGCTCCAGCGCGCCGCCCGCGCCCTCGAGGAGTTCGAGATCGGTGGGATGGCCACCGCGCTGCCCTTCCACCGCGCGGTCGTCAAGGACCCGGCGTTCGCCCCCGAACTGACCGGCTCCGCCGATCCGTTCACGGTCCACACCCGCTGGATCGAGACCGAGTTCGTCAACGGCATCCCGCCCTTCACCAACCCCGCCGAGGCGGCGGATGCGGAGGACGAGCCGGGCCGCGAGTCCGTCGTCGTCGAGGTCGGCGGCAAGCGCCTGGAGGTCTCGCTGCCGTCCTCGCTGGGCATGTCGCTGGCCCGCACCGGCCTCGCCGCCGGCGCCAAGCCCAAGCGCCGCGCCGCCAAGAAGTCCGGCCCGGTCGCCTCCGGTGACACGCTCGCCTCGCCCATGCAGGGCACGATCGTCAAGGTCGCGGTCGAGGAGGGCCAGGAGGTCAAGGAGGGCGACCTCGTCGTCGTCCTGGAGGCCATGAAGATGGAACAGCCCCTCAACGCCCACCGCTCGGGGATCGTCAAGAGCCTCACCGCCGAAGTGGGCGCGTCTGTCGCCTCGGGCGCCGCCATGTGCGAAATCACCAGCTGAATTCCCCGGCGTTGCCTGGCGTTGCCTGGCATTTCCCGGCATTCTCCAGCGTAATTCTGAACCGGTCTGACAATTCCCTGACACGGGAAATATTGAAACCGCTCGTACCGCCCAAGATACTGAATATGAGCTTTCGTCAACTGTTGTGTGGTGGGCCCCGAGGAGAGGGAAACGTATGTACAGCACGCTGATTGTGGCTCGGATGGATCCCGGGTCGAGCGTCGACGTCGCGAAGGTTTTCGGTGATTTCGACGACACGGAAATGCCGCACCGCATGGGCACGCGCCGGCGCCAGCTCTTCCAGTACCGGGGTCTGTACTTCCACCTCCAGGACTTCGACGCGGACAACGGCGGCGAGCTGATACAGCACGCCCGGCACGACCCCCGCTTCATACAGATCAGCGAGGACCTGAAGCCGTTCATCGAGGCGTACGACCCGGCCACCTGGCGCTCACCGGCCGACGCGATGGCCACACGCTTCTACAACTGGGAGGCGTCCGCGTGACCGGCCGACGAGTTGTCATCACCGGTATCGAGGTGCTCGCCCCCGGTGGTGTCGGGGCGAAGAACTTCTGGAACCTGCTGAGCGAGGGCCGTACGGCCACCCGCCGCATCACGTTCTTCGACCCCAGCCCGTTCCGTTCCCGGGTCGCCGCCGAGATCGACTTCGATCCCGCGGAGCACGGACTGCGTCCGCAGGAGATACGCCGGATGGACCGCGCCGCGCAGTTCGCGGTGGTCGCGGCCCGCGGCGCGGTCGCCGACAGCGGTATCGACATCGACGCCTACGACCCGTACCGCGTCGGCGTCACCATCGGCAGCGCGGTCGGCGCGACCATGGGTCTGGACGAGGAGTACAACGTCGTCAGCGACGGCGGCCGGCTTCACCTGGTCGACCACGCCTACACGGCCCCGCATCTGTACAACTACCTGGTCCCCAGCTCCTTCGCGGCCGAGGTCGCGTGGGCCGTGGGCGCGCAGGGCCCCAACACGGTGGTCTCCACGGGCTGTACGTCCGGCATCGACTCGGTCGGGCACGCCGTGGAACTGCTCCGCGAGGGCTCCGCCGACGTCATGATCACGGGTTCGTCCGACGCCCCGATCTCGCCGATCACGATGGCGTGCTTCGACGCGATCAAGGCGACGACGCCCCGGGACGACGTACCCGAGCGCGCCTCGCGCCCCTTCGACGGGACCCGCAACGGGTTCGTCCTCGGTGAGGGTGCCGCCGTGTTCGTCCTGGAGGAGCTGGAGAGCGCCAAGCGGCGCGGTGCGCACATCTACGCCGAGATCGCGGGCTATGCGACGCGCTCGAACGCGTACCACATGACGGGTCTGCGCCCCGACGGGGCGGAGATGGCCGAGGCCATCACGGTCGCGCTCGACGAGGCCAGGATGAACCCGACCGAGATCGACTACATCAACGCGCACGGCTCGGGCACCAAGCAGAACGACCGCCACGAGACCGAGGCGTTCAAGCGGAGCCTGGGCGACCACGCCTACCGGACCCCGGTCAGCTCGATCAAGTCGATGGTCGGGCACTCGCTCGGCGCGATCGGCTCCATCGAGATCGCCGCGTCCGCGCTGGCGATGGAGAACCACGTCGTGCCGCCCACGGCCAACCTCACCACCCCCGACCCCAAGTGCGACCTCGACTACGTGCCGCTGGTCGCCCGCGAGCAGCTCACCGACGCGGTGCTCACGGTCGGCAGCGGCTTCGGGGGCTTCCAGAGCGCCATGGTGCTGGCGCGTCCCGAGAGGAGCGTGGCATGACCACCACGGTGGTAGTGACCGGTCTGGGCATCGCCGCCCCCAACGGACTGGGCACACAGGACTACTGGGCCGCCACCCGGACCGGCAAGAACGGCATCGGGCGGGTCACCCGCTTCGACCCGTCCTCCTACCCGTCGACCCTGGCGGGCGAGGTGCCCGGCTTCGTCGCCGCGGACGTGCTGCCGAGCCGGCTGCTGCCGCAGACCGACCACATGACGCGGATGGCGCTGGTCGCCGCCGAGTGGGCGCTCGCGGACGCGGGCATCGACCCCAAGGAACTGCCGCAGTACGACATGGGCGTCGTCACGGCCAGCTCCTCGGGCGGCTTCGAGTTCGGGCAGGGCGAGCTGGAGAAGCTGTGGAGCCAGGGCAGCCAGTACGTGTCCGCGTACCAGTCCTTCGCCTGGTTCTACGCCGTCAACAGCGGCCAGATCTCCATCCGCAACGGGCTCAAGGGCCCCAGCGGCGTCATCGTCAGCGACGAGGCCGGCGGTCTCGACGCGGTGGCGCACGGCCGGCGGCTCATCCGCAAGGGCACCCCGATGATCGTCTCCGGGGGCGTCGACGCGTCGATCTGCCCCTGGGGCTGGGTGGCGCAGATGGCCGGCGACCGGCTGAGCACCAGCGACGAGCCGACCCGTGCCTATCTGCCCTTCGACGCCGACGCGGCCGGTTACGTGCCGGGCGAGGGCGGCGCCATCCTGATCATGGAGTCGGCCGAGTCGGCGTGCGAGCGCGGCGCCAAGATCTACGGCGAGATCGCGGGCTACGGCTCGACGTTCGACCCGCGGCCCGGCAGCGACCGCGAGCCCGCCCTGGGCAAGGCGATCGAACTCGCCCTCGCCGACGCGGGCACCGCCCCCGAGGACGTCGACGTGGTCTTCGCGGACGCGGCGGGCGTGCCAGAGCTGGACCGTATCGAGGCCGACGCGATCTCGGCGGTCTTCGGTGTCCGGGGCGTCCCGGTCACCGCGCCCAAGACGATGACGGGCCGGCTGTACTCCGGCGCGGCCCCGCTCGACGTCGCCACCGCGCTGCTGGCCATCGAGGAGGGTCTCATCCCTCCGACGGTGCACATCAACCCCGACGAGGAGTACGGCCTCGACCTGGTCCTCAACCAGTCGCGCACCGCCCAGGTGCGCACCGCCCTGGTCCTGGCCCGCGGTTACGGCGGCTTCAACTCGGCCGTCGTGGTCCGCGCCGTCGACTGACCGGCACTCCCCCTGCTCCCAACGCCCCCGAGCCCCCCGAGACCCCCGACTGAACGATCCATTTCGACCTGGGAAGGAACCCACGTGTCCACTTCGGAATTCACCCTGGACGACCTGCGCCGCATCCTCCAGGAGGGCGCCGGCGTCGACGAGGGCGTCGACCTCGACGGCGACATCCTCGACGAGCCGTTCGAAGTCCTCGGCTACGAGTCGCTGGCGCTCCTGGAGACCGGCAGCCGTATAGAGCGCGAGTACGGGATCGTCCTCGACGAGGACCTGCTGACCGACGCCGACACCCCGCGCGCCCTCATCGAGGCCGTGAACCAGCAGTTCGGCGCCGACGAGCCCGCCGCCGCCTGACGCCCGACGGCGTTCCCGGACCGGGCGAAACCTTTCACCTGGCCTCGTCCGGTCCGGCTCCGCCGCAGCCCCGCAGAAGCAAGCGCAGTCCGGCAGAAGCAAGCGCAGTCCCGCAGAACAAGCGCACCCCCGCAGATCAAAGGGAGAGGAAGCACATGTCAACGCTGGAAAAGCGGGTCGCTCTCATATCGGGGGCCACCAGCGGCATCGGCCTCGCGTCCGCGCGGGCGCTGGCCGCGGCCGGCCACCGCGTGTTCATCGGCGCCCGCAGCGCGGACAACGTCGCCGAGACCGTCAAGATCCTCCAGGAGGAGGGCATCGACGCCGACGGCACGGTCCTCGACGTCCGCGACCCCGCCTCGGTCGGCGCCTTCGTGCAGGCCGCGGTCGACCGCTTCGGCACCGTCGACGTCCTGGTCAACAACGCCGGCCGGTCCGGTGGCGGCGTCACCGCCGACATCGAGGACGAGCTGTGGACCGATGTCATCGACACCAACCTCAACAGCGTGTTCCGGCTGACGCGGGAGGTGCTCAACACCGGCGGCATGCGCCACAAGAGCCGTGGCCGCATCATCAACATCGCCTCCACGGCCGGCAAGCAGGGCGTGGTCCTGGGTGCCCCCTACTCCGCCTCGAAGCACGGCGTGGTCGGTTTCACCAAGGCCCTCGGCAATGAGCTGGCCCCCACCGGCATCACCGTGAACGCCGTCTGCCCCGGTTATGTCGAGACGCCGATGGCCCAGCGCGTGCGCGCCGGATACGCGGCCGCCTACGACACCTCCGAGGACGCCATCCTCGAGAAGTTCCAGGCCAAGATCCCGCTCGGCCGCTACTCCACCCCCGAGGAGGTCGCCGGCATGGTCGCCTACCTCGCCTCCGACACGGCCGCCTCGGTCACCGCGCAGGCCATCAACGTCTGCGGCGGACTCGGCAACTTCTGAGCACCTCCACCGACCGGCAGCCCGTACCCAGCCATGGAGAAGAAAGCGTCATGACGACCCGTGAGGTAGAGCACGAGATCACGATCGCCGCGCCCGCACCGGCCGTGTACCGGCTGCTGGCGGAGGTCACCAACTGGCCCCGGATCTTCCCGCCCACCATCCACGTGGACCGGGTGGAGCACGACGGCTCCCAGGAGCGGATACGGATCTGGGCCACCGCCAACGGCGAGGCCAAGAACTGGACCTCGCGCCGCGAACTGGACCCCGAGGCCCTGCGCATCACCTTCCGCCAGGAGGTGACCGCCCCGCCGGTCGCCGCGATGGGCGGCACCTGGATCATCGAGCCGCTCGGTGAGAACGCGTCCCGGGTACGGCTGCTGCACGACTACCGCGCCGTCGACGACGACCCGCACGACCTCCTCTGGATCGACCAGGCCGTCGACAAGAACAGCCGCTCCGAGCTGGCCGCGCTGAAGAAGAACGTCGAGTTCGCGCACGCGGCGGAGGAGGTGACGTTCTCGTTCGAGGACACCGTCTACGTCGACGGTTCGGCGAAGGATGTGTTCGCCTTCATCAACGAGGCGAACCTGTGGTCGGAGCGTCTGCCGCACGTGGCGACGGTCCGTCTGGAAGAGGACACCGTGGGGCTCCAGACCCTGGAGATGGACACCCGGGCCAAGGACGGCTCCGTCCACACCACCAAGTCCTACCGGGTGACCTTCCCCCACCAGCACATCGCGTACAAGCAGGTCACCCTGCCCGCCCTCATGACCCTGCACACCGGTCACTGGACCTTCCAGGACACCGACCAAGGCGTCGCGGCCACCTCCCAGCACACCGTCACCCTCAACACGGACAACATCGAGAGCATCCTCGGCTGCGGGGCCACCGTCGCCGACGCCCGCGAGTACGTCCACACGGCCCTGTCCACCAACAGCCGGGCCACCCTCACCCACGCCAAGGCCTTCGCAGAGAACAGGCGTTGACGATGACGACGGACCATCAGGACACCGACACGACCATCCTGGACACCGACGTCCTCGTGGTCGGAGCGGGCCCCGCCGGGCTGATGCTCGCCACCGAGCTGAGGCTGGGCGGCGCCGAGGTGGTCGTCGTCGACCAGCGCCCCGGCCCCACCACCGAATCCCGGGCCTCCACCCTGCATGCCCGCACGATGGAGATTTTCGACTCCCGCGGGCTGCTGGACGAGCTCGGTACGCCGCCGTGCGAGCCGCGCGGTCACTTCGGCGGCGTACCGCTGGACCTGACGCTGCCCAGCTCGCACCCCGGGCAGTGGAAGGTGGCGCAGACCCGCACCGAGGAGCTGTTGCAGCGGCGGGCCGCCGCGCTGGGCGCCGATCTGCGGCGCCGGCACCAGCTGCTGTCCCTCACGGCGGAGGACGGGGTGGAGGCCGAGGCCATCGGTCCCTACGGTCCCGTCCGCATCCGGGCCCGCTACCTGGTCGGCTGCGACGGCGAGGACAGCACCGTACGGCGTCTGGTCCGGGCCCCCTTCCCGGGCCGGGACGCCGCACGCGAACTGCTGCGTGCCGACGTCTCCGGCGTCGAGGTCGCCGACCGGCGCTTCCAGCGCCTGGAGCACGGGCTCGCCATCGCCGCCACCCGCGAGGGGGTGACCCGGGTGATGGTCCACGAGTTCGGGCGGCCCGCCGCCGAACGCGGCGGCGCCGAACCGGACTTCGCGGAGGTAACCGACGTCTGGAAACGCGTCACGGGCGAGGACATCAGCCAGGGCACCCCCCTGTGGGTCAACGCCTTCGGTGACGCCAACCGGCAGCTCGCCCGCTACCGGCACGGTCGCGTCCTGTTCGCCGGGGACGCCGCGCACCGGCAGATGCCGAGCGGCGGACAGGCCCTCAACCTGGGTGTCCAGGACGCCTTCAACCTCGGCTGGAAGCTCGCCGCCGTCGTCCGCGGCAGCGCGAACGAGGACCTCCTCGACACCTACCACTCCGAGCGCCACACCGTGGGCCGCCAGGTCCTCGCCAACATCCGGGCCCAGGTCGAGCTGCTGCTCGGCGGCCCGGAGGTCGAACCCGCCCGCGCCCTGCTGACCGAACTCGTCGCCCTGGACGGCGTACGGCAGCATCTCGCCGGGATGATCAGCGGCCTCGGCATCCGGTACGACGTCGAGGGCGTCGAGGGTCGCGGCGTCGGGGGCGACGACTTCGGGGCCGGCGCCGCCGAGGGCGTCGGCGTCGGCCCCGAGATCCACTCCGACGAACACCCGCTGCTCGGGCGGCGGTTGCCGGACGTGTGGCTGGAGTCCGCGGAGCGTGGCGCGCGGCGCCGTACGACCGAACTGTTGCGCACCGGTCGCGGGTTGCTGCTGTCCCTGGACGGGGACGGCGCCCCGGCGCTGCGCGCGAAGGCGGCCTCCTGGTCGGACCGGGTCGTCTTCGTCGCCGACCGCCCCGCGGCCGACGGCCCGCTGCCGGCCGGGCAGGCCCTGCTGGTACGGCCCGACGGCTACGTGGCGTGGGCAGGTTCCGATTCCGGTCCGGCCGGTCCGGTCGGTCTGGCGCAGGCGCTGACCCGCTGGTTCGGCGCCCCGGCCGCCGCCGACGACGACGACTGAGAACGACCGCACGGCCCGTCACCGACGAGCACAGGCACAGCACGGACCAGTACAGCCGCAGCACGGACCAGTACAGCCGCAGCACGGACCAGCACAGCCGCAGCACGGACCAGCACACGCGCAGGACGGACCAGCACACGCGCAGGACGGACCAGCACACGCGCAGCACGGACCAGCACACGCGCAGGACGGACCAGCACACGCACAGCTGAGGTACCGCACGTCACCCACCGATGCGACGCGCGCCCGGGCGCGCGAGGAGAGGACACCCATGGACGCGCAGATGGACGCGGACGTCATCGTCGTCGGCGCCGGCCCGGCCGGGCTGATGCTGGCCGGGGAACTGCGGCTGGGCGGGGTGAGCGTCATCGTCGCCGAGCGCCTGGCGCGGCCCACCGGACAGTCGCGCGGGCTCGGGTTCACCGCCCGCGCCATGGAGTCCTTCGACCAGCGCGGTCTTGTCCCGCGCTTCGGCGGGCTGGAGAAGAGCCCGATGGGCCACTTCGGCGGGGTGCAGTTCGACTACACCGTGCTGGAGGACGCCCACTTCGGAGCCCGCGGCGTCCCCCAGTCCCAGACGGAGGCGGTCCTGGAGGAGTGGGCGCGTGAGCTCGGCGCCGACATCCGGCGGGGCTGGGAGTTCCTGGCGCTGGAGCAGGACGGGACCGGGGTCACCGTCACCGTGGCCGCGCCCGACGGCGAGCGCACGCTGCGCGCCGCGTACCTGGTGGGCGCCGACGGTGGGCACAGCCCGGTGCGCAAGGCCGCGGGCTTCGACTTCCCCGGTACGCCCGCCACCCGTGGCATGTACCTCGCGGATGTCGTCGGCTGCGAGATCCCGCCGCGTTTCCTGGGCGAGCGGCTGCCCGGCGGCATGGTGATGGCCGCCCCGCTGAAGGAGGGCGTGGACCGGATCATCGTGTGCGAGCACGGCACCCCGCCGGCCGACCGCAGTGAGACCCCGGAGTTCGCCGAAGTGGCGGCGGCCTGGGAGCGGTTGACGGGTGAGGACATCTCCGGCGGCGGCGCGGACTGGGTCAGCTCCTTCACGGATGCCACCCGCCAGGTCACCGAGTACCGGCGCGGGCGGGTGCTGCTCGTCGGCGACGCCGCGCACATCCACCTGCCGGCCGGCGGCCAGGGACTGAGCACCGGTGTCCAGGACGCGGTCAACCTCGGCTGGAAGCTCGCGGCGACCGTCCAGGACCGGGCCCCCGAGGGACTGCTCGACACCTACCACGACGAGCGTCACGCGGTCGGCGCGCGGCTGCTGATGAACACCAAGGCACAGGGCACGGTCTTTCTCGGCGGCCCCGAGTCCCAGCCGCTGCGCGATCTGTTCGCCGAGCTGATCGGCCTCGACACGGTCAAGCGGCACCTCGCCGGGGTGGTCAGTCACCTCGACGTCCGCTACGACCTCGGGGACTCCGGGGACTCGCTGGTCGGGCGCCGGTTGCCGCCGCGGGCCCTGAACACCGCCGTCGGCGAGGTCCGTACGCCCGAACTCCTCCACGCCGCCCAGGGCGTCCTCCTCGACCTCACCGACGACTCCGTGCTGCGCGAGGCGGCCGCTCGCTGGAAGGACCGCGTCACCGTCGTCACCGGCACCCCGCAGGACCCGGCCGCGTTCGGCGGCGCCGCCGCGGTGCTGGTCCGCCCTGACGGCTATGTGGCCTGGGCGGACACCGGTTCGGCGGAGCTGTGCGCGACGCTGCACCGCTGGTTCGGCGCGCCCGAAGCCCGCTGAGAACCACCACCGGCATCCGTTCCACACGAGAGCACGAACACGAGAGCACGAACACGAGAGGAAGTACCCCAGTGAGCGTTCCCACGGTCGAGACCATCCCCTCGTCCGTAACCGGTTCGGCCATGCCCTCGATGTCCCCGGGTGTGCGCCCCGTCGCCCTGGCGGCCGGTGACGTCACGCTCTCCGCGCTGATCGCCCAGCCGTCCGGGCCACCGCGGGCCACGGTCGTCGCGGTGCACGGGGGAGGAATGAGCGCCGGGTACTTCGACGGGCAGGCCCACCCCGACGTCTCCCTGCTCGCCCTCGGAGCCCGGCTCGGCTACACCATGGTCGCCGTCGACCGGCCCGGCTACGGGCTGTCCGCCGCGGACGCCCCGAGCGGTCAGAGCCTGGCCGAGCAGTCCGCGGCGCTGCACGCGGCGCTGCGGCACCTGGCCGGCCGCGCCGAGACGGGCGCCGGGGTGTTCCTGCTTGCGCACTCCTTCGGCGGCAAGCTCGCCCTGACGTACGCCGCCTGCCAGGCCGGCGATCCGGATCCGGCCGTACCGCCGCTGCTCGGGCTCGACATCTCCGGGCTCGGCCGGGACTACGCGGTCGACCACCCGGAGGGCGGCCCCGACCCGCACCAGCACCGGCACTGGAAGCGGAACTGGGGTGCCCTGCGCTTCTACCCGCCGAACACCTTCCGCGAGGCGGAGGCCCTGGTCGCCCCGATGCCCCCGCGCGAGCAGGCCGAGGCACTCCAGTGGCCGCGGCGGTTCCCGGTCGCGGCGGCGGCCGTGCAGGTCCCGGTGCGGCTGACGTTCGCCGAGCAGGAACTGTGGTGGCACCACGACGAGGACACCGTCGCCGACCTCGCCGCGCACTTCGCCTCCGCGCCGTCCGCCGCCGTCGACCGTCAGCCCGGCGCCGGGCACAACATCAGCCTCGGCTGGGCCGCCCGCACCTACCACCTGCGCGCGTTCGCGTTCTTCGAGGAATGCCTCGCGCGCCGGTCCGCGGGCGCGTCCGTGACCCCTTGATGCCATGACGACCACACGGCCCGAGGCCAGGGACACGGCGAAGAGGGGCAGGAGGGCGGCGGGCAGCGGCACCCGTCGTACGCCCTTCCGGTCCCTGGCCGTGCGCAACTTCCGGCTCTTCGCGGCCGGCCAGGTCGTCTCGGTCGCGGGCACCTGGATGATGGTCACCGCCCAGGACTGGCTGGTGCTCTCCCTGACGGGGGACTCCGGCACGGCCCTGGGCACCGTGACCGCGCTCCAGTTCACCCCACTGCTGCTGTTCACGCTGTACGGCGGCCGACTCGCCGACCGCCACGACAAACGGCTGCTGCTCACCGTCGCCAACCTCGTCTCCGGCGCCCTCGCGCTGGCGCTCGCCGTGCTCGTCCTGGCGGGCTCCGCCCAGCTGTGGCAGCTGTATCTGTTCGCGCTGGGCCTCGGCACCGTCAACGCGGTCGAGGTGCCCACCCGGATGGCGTTCGTCAGCGAGATGGTCGGCCCCGAGCTGCTGCCCAACGCCTCGGCGCTCAGCGCCGCCTACTTCAACACCGCCCGTGTGGTGGGTCCCGCGCTCGCCGGACTGCTGATCAGCGCGGTCGGCGCGGGGACGGCCATGCTGCTCAACGCGGCCAGCTATCTCGCCACCGTGACCGGGCTGCGCCTGATGCGCCCGGGGGAACTCCTGCGCACGGCTCCGCCGGAGCGCGGGGTCAAGGTGGTCGACGGGCTGCGGTACGTGCGCGGGCACCCCGACCTGTTCGTGCCGCTGGCGCTGGTCGCCGTGGTCGGCCTGTTCGGCTTCAACTTCCAGCTCACCCTGCCGCTGCTCGCCAAGACCGTCTTCCACTCGGGCGCGACCGCGTTCGGTCTGCTGACCACGGCGTTCGCCGCCGGTTCGCTGCTCGCCGCGTTCGCCACCACCGCGCGCAGCGCCCGCCCGGCCGCCCTGACCGTCACCGCCTCCGCGCTGGCCTTCGGGCTCCTCGAGACGGTGGCAGGCTGGTCGCCCACCTACGTGTGGGCGGCCGTGCTGCTGTTTCCGACCGGCTTCGCCACCCTCTACTTCGCCCAGGCCGCCAACCACCGCATCCAGTTGGGCAGCGACGCCGCCTACCGCGGCCGGGTGATGGCGCTCTACACGCTCATCCTGCAAGGACTCACCCCACTCGGCGCCCTCCTCGTGGGCTGGCTCACCGTCCGTCACGGTGCGCGCTCCGGCCTGTACGTGGGAGGGCTCGCCTCGTCGGCGGCGGCGCTCGCGGTGCTGCTCGCGGGGCGGACACGTCGATTCCCTCCCAGCCACCGGCCGGAACCGGCACTCCTCGGGCCCGGTCCTCTCCCTGAAAGGCAGCCCCATGAGTCCCCTGAGTGACGACACCCCGTGCAGTTGGCTCGACCGGCTCCCGGACCCGGTCCAGCTGCGCGCCATGACCCCCGACGCGCGTGCCCGCACCATCGGCCACTGTCTGCGCCTCGAACTGCACCACCTGCTCGCGGTCCCGCCGGGGCACCGGCTCTCGCCCGGTCTGCCGCTGCGCGGACAGGGCCTGGACACGCTCGACGCCCTGCACCTGGGGCGCCGGATCCGGCGCGCCCTCGACGCCGAGGTGCCCGCCGAGGTGCTACGGGAGAGCACCGTCGGCGAGCTGACCGCGTTGCTCGCCCGCTGACCGAACCGTCTTTCCTCTTGATCCACTTGAATGGGAGATCCGTACATGGAGCCCGCGATACCCATCGAACTGGGCGGCCGGCTGATGGAGCTGGCCGAACGCAAGGACATCGCCCGTGCCGGGCAGGACCCGAAGGCGACCGAACGACAGCACGCCAAGGGCAAGCTGACCGCTCACGAGCGCATCGAACTACTGCTGGACAAGGGCAGTTTCCAGGAGGTCGAACCGCTGCGCCGGCACCGGGCGACCGGCTTCGGCCTGGAGGCGAAGAAGCCCTACGGCGACGGTGTGATCACCGGCTGGGGCACGGTCGAGGGCCGTACGGTCTTTGTCTACGCCCATGACTTCCGTGTCTTCGGCGGCGCGCTGGGCGAGGCCCACGCCTGCAAGATCCACAAAATCATGGACATGGCCATCGCCGCCGGTGCGCCGCTGGTGTCCCTCAACGACGGTGCGGGCGCCCGCATTCAGGAGGGTGTCTCCGCGCTCGCCGGGTACGGCGGCATCTTCCAGCGCAACACCCGGGCCTCCGGTGTCATCCCGCAGATCAGCGTGATGCTCGGCCCGTGCGCGGGCGGTGCGGCGTACTCGCCCGCCCTGACCGACTTCATCTTCGCCGTCCGGGACATCTCGCAGATGTTCATCACCGGGCCCGACGTGGTCCGTGCGGTCACCGGCGAGGAGATCAGCCAGAACGGGCTCGGCGGCGCGGACGTGCACGGCGCTGTCTCCGGAGTGGCGCACTTCGTCCACGACGATGAGGAGAGCTGCCTCGCCGAGGTGCGCTATCTGCTGTCGCTGCTGCCGTCCAACAACCGCGAGCTGCCGCCCCGTCACGTCAGCGGTGACCCGGGCGACCGGTCCGGGGACGTGCTGCTCGACCTGGTGCCGCACGACGGCAACCGCTCGTACGACATGCGCGGGGTCGTCGAGGAACTCGTCGACGACGGCGACTACGTGGAGGTGCACGCGGGCTGGGCGCCGAACATCGTCTGCGCCCTGGCCCGGATCGACGGTCACACCGTCGGCATCGTCGCCAACCAGCCGGCCGCCATGGCGGGTGTCCTGGACATCAAGGCGAGCGAGAAGGCCGCGCGGTTCGTGCAGTTCTGCGACTCCTTCAACATCCCGCTGGTCACGCTGGTCGACGTGCCCGGCTTCCTGCCGGGCGTGGACCAGGAGCACGAGGGCATCATCCGGCGCGGCGCCAAGCTGTTGTACGCGTACTGCAACGCGACCGTGCCGCGGGTCTCGGTGGTGCTGCGCAAGGCGTACGGCGGCGCGTACATCGTGATGGACTCCCGCTCCATCGGCGCCGACATCGCGCTGGCCTGGCCGACCAACGAGATCGCGGTCATGGGGGCCGAGGGGGCCGCCAACGTGGTCTTCCGGCGGGAGATCGCGGCCGCGGACGATCCCGACGCGATGCGTCAAGAGAAAATCGACCAGTACAAGGAGGAGCTGGTCCACCCTTACTACGCCGCCGAACGCGGGCTGGTCGACGACGTCATCGACCCGCGCGAGACCCGGGCGGTCCTGGCCCGTTCGCTCGCCATGCTCGCGGCCAAGCACGCCGAGCTGCCGCGCCGCAAGCACGGCAACCCGCCTCAGTGAGCAGGGAGGAAACCATGACCATCCAGCGCCCCGCCCTTGTCCCCGTTCCCGATCCCGCCCCCGATCCCGTCCTCGAACCCGCGGCCGGTCCGCTTTTCCGGATCGAGCGCGGCTGCCCCTCCCCGGAGGAGCTGGCCGCGCTGACCGCGGTACTGATGGCCGTCACCGCGGGCCCCGGCGTCGCACCCGACGACACGGCCCGCAAGCACCAGGTCGTCGCCCTGTGGCGCCGTCCCGAACGCGTCACCGGCTTCGACGGCCCCCGCACCTGGCGAGCGGCAGCCTGACCCCCCCGGGGGTGGAACAGAGCGAAGGGGCCGGAGAGTTCACAGGAACTCTCCGGCCCCTTGGGGCTGTCGGGTGTCGGGGAATCTGCGGACCGGTTGTGGCTGGTCGCGCAGTTCCCCGCGCCCCTGATGGGGCCCAACCTCAGCGTTCGAGATCCCCGTGCTGGGCCGGATCCCGAAGCATGGAACGCAACCCCGGTTCCATCTCCACCAGACGCTCGACCGCATCCGGGGCGTACAGATAGGCGGTGGGTACGGCGCGAAGGGCGACGGGCCGATCTCCCGCCCCGGCCAGCGCCACCGCCGCGATGTGGGTGGAACACAGGGGCAGGTTGCCCACCACCCAACCCGTCGGCCGCTCGGCCAGCCCCGCCTCACCGAGGTAGTCGAGGTCGGCTCCCCGGGTCAGCCCGGTGCCCAGCCCCTTCAGATACGCCTCCTTCCGTGTCCACAGGCGGCCGAAGGCCATGGTCCGTTCGTGCTCGGGAATCTTCCCGAGCTCCTCCCGCTCGGCCGGATGCAGCGCCGGCAGACACGCCTCGGCGGTCTGGGGCGACGGCAGCCGCTGGACGTCGGCGCCCACCCGTGACTCCGCCACCACCACGATCGCCAGGCCGTGGCTGTGCGAGAGCGAGAACTGGGGGGCGCCGCCGGGCACGCCGAGCACCACGGGCCGGCCGTGGCGTTCACCGTTGCCGTTGTACCGCTCGCCGGCGAGGTTGAGCCGGCTCGGTTCGATGCCGGTGTAACCGGCGAGGACCCGGCGCAGTCCCACGTGCGCCGCGGCGTACATCTGGCGGTCGTCGGGCCGCCGATAGGAGTCGGCCCGACCTCTCTCGTACGCGTCGAGCTCGTCGTACGGGACGTCACGCGGCGAGTCGGGCGGCGGCAGCAGCCACACGTCCAACTCCCCTCGCGCTACGGCGAGCCGGCGCACCGTCGGGGTCAACGGCGGCCCTCCGCGTGAGCCTTGGCATGGTTCAGGGTGGCCAGGCTGTTCGTGGACAGGGCGGTGTGGACGTACTCGCGCGCGTCGGCGACGGTGGCGGTGTCACCGAGGATGCGGGCGATGTTGTGCGTGTTGAGGGTGACGGTGTGCTGGGAGGTCGCCGCGACGCCTTGGTCGGTGTCCTGGAAGGTCCAGTGACCGGTGTGCAGGGTCATCAGGGCGGGCAGGGTGACCTGCTTGTACGCGATGTGCTGGTGGGGGAAGGTCACCCGGTAGGACTTGGTGGTGTGGACGGAGCCGTCCTTGGCCCGGGTGTCCATCTCCAGGGTCTGGAGCCCCACGGTGTCCTCTTCCAGACGGACCGTCGCCACGTGCGGCAGACGCTCCGACCACAGGTTCGCCTCGTTGATGAAGGCGAACACGTCCTTCGCCGAACCGTCGACGTGGACGGTGTCCTCGAAGGAGAACGTCAACTCGGCGTCGGCGTATTCGCGTTCCGCGTTCTCCTTCAGCGCCGCGAGTTCCGCGACGGCGCTCCGGTCGATCTCGGCGCCGATCCGGTCCAGGGCTCCGGGGTCGTCGTCGGCGGCCCGGAACTCGTGCAGCAGCCGTACTCGGGACGCGTTCTCTCCGAGCGGTTCGACGAGCCAGGCGCCGCCGAGGCCGGCGACGGGGGCCGTGGTGACCAGGTGCTGGAAGTTGACCCGCAGCTTGGCGGGTTCGACGATCCGGCGCAGCGGACGGCAGCGAGGTTCGCCCGCCGCGGTCGGTGCGGTCTCCCAGATCGTCAGCCGCTCCTCGCCCTCGGGAGCCTCCTCGTACTCGACGTGGATGACCGAGGGGAAGATCCGCGGCCAGTTCCCCACCTCGGCGATCAGCCGGTGGACGGTGTCCGCCGGGACCGCAATGGTGATCTCGTGCGCGACTTGGCGCATGCCCGGGTGTTCCATGCGTGCTGTCTCCTCGTCCTGGTGTGGCGCGCGGGGGGCGGGACGGGAACGGGAACGTGACGGACAGAAAAGCCGCTGCCGGGTGGGGGATTCCCGGCAGCGGCCAGCCAGTGGGGATGGGAACGCGCCCGTGCGTCCGCGTCCGTGCGCGATCTGTCATACGTGCTTCTGTCGGGCGTGCCTCTGCTGAGGGTGTTTCACGTGAAACAACGTGCAGACCCGGTGACGGGCCGGCCGCCGCCCGACCGGTCGGCCCGCCACCGGGTGGCTCACTCGCCCGCGGCGCGGGTGTGGACGACCTGGTAGGTGTTCTCGTCCTGCCAGGTCTGGAGCGCGGCGACGCGGGCGTCGACCTTCTGGCGCTCCGGGGAGCGCTCGCCCTGGGGCACGGAGCGGAAGGCGTCGTACGCCTCCTTGCTGTCCCACTGGGAGTAGACGACGACGAACTTGCCCTCGATACCACGGGCACGCAGGCCGCGCAGCACCGTGTGGGTGCGGTAGCCGGGGACGTCGACCAGCCACGTCTGGGACTCGCCCAGGGCGTCGATCAGGTCCTCCTGGTTCTCCGGCAGCACGCCGAACAGCTCGATGGCCGTGTAGTCGTCGCGGGACGGGGAGATCTCGGTGACGCCGCCCAGTTCCGGCTTCTGCTGCGTGAAGGCGATCTCGTTCTGGAGCAGACGGATCGAGGTGGTGATCTCACCGAAGAGCGGGAGGGTGCGGTGCTTGAACTCCTCACCGGCGTAACGGCTCTCCAGGTCCTCGGTGCTGCGCCACTGGATGAAGTTGGCCGTTCCCGGCTTGTCCTGACCGGCGTGGACCGTGCTGGATATCCAGCCCTCGTAGGCCGCCGTGTCGACGATCTGGCGCATCGCGGCGAGCAGCTTGACCTGCTTCTCGGCGGCGTCGGTCGAGAACAGGTTGAGAACGGTCAGGTGCTGACCATCGGCTGCGATCTTCGGCATTCTCTCGTCTCTTCCGTTCGAGGAAAGGGGAGTGCGAATGAAGGTGCGGGTAGAGCTGCGAATGGAGCTACGAATGCAGCATGGCAAGAAGATCTGCCCATGTGAAAGGGTCGGCACTTCAGGATTGGCGGCGCTTTTGTCAATTGTTTGAGTGCGGTGTCAGATCTTTCTCAACTTCGTCAGGGCTGTGAAAAGCGGCCTTGGTTGCCGATTGGCGTGGGCGCCATGCTCGGGTAATGCAGTCAGGCCCGGAAGCATTAGAGATATCCACTCTCCTTGACCGGTACCTCATCGGTCTCGACGACGACGAACTCGACGACGCGTGGGCGCGGGGGCTCTTCACGAAGGACGCCCTGGTCGAGTTCCCCATGAGCCGGCACGAGGGCCTCGACGGACTCGCCGGCTACCACCGTGACGCGTTGGCGGCCTTCGCCGCCACCCAGCACCTCGGTTCGCCCGCGGTCGTCGACCTCGACGACGCCGGTGAGCGGGCCGTGCTGCGCGCCAACCTCGTCTCGACGCATGCGCACCACCCCGGTGCGGCGGACGAGCCCCTGTTCCAGGTCGGCACCCTCGCGACCGGCGAAGCACGCCGCGCCGCGGAGGGCTGGCGGCTCTCGTCCCTGACCTTCCGCGTGCTGTGGACCCGCGGCACCCCGCCCCGACCCCGGGAGCCCCAATGACGACGCTGGCGGCGGCCAGTCCCCAGGACATGAAACTCGCGATCATGCTTGCCGACATCGGCGTGGTGCTCGTGGCCGGCGCCGCACTCGGCCGGCTCGCGCAGAAGCTGCGTCAACCGATGGTGGTCGGCGAGATCACCGCGGGCATCCTGCTCGGCCCGAGCGTCCTCGGCCTGCTGCCGGGGAACGTCACCGAGCGCCTCTTCCCCGCCGACGTAAGGCCGTTGCTGTCCGCGGTCTCCCAGGTCGGTCTGATCCTGTTCATGTTCGTGGTCGGCTGGGAGTTCGAGAAGCGCCTGATCAGGCCGCACGCCCGGCTCGCCGCGGGCGTCTCGCTCTCGTCGATCGCGATGGCCTTCGGCCTGGGTGTGGCGCTGGCCCCCTTCCTTTACGACGAGCACTCCACGGTGGCCGGACACCACATCTCCTTCGTCGCGTTCGCCACCTTCATCGGCACCGCGATGTCGGTGACCGCCTTCCCCGTGCTGGCGCGGATCCTCACCGAGAACAAGCTCCTGGACACCCGGGCCGGTTCGCTCTCGCTGGCCAGCGCCGCCATCGACGACCTGCTCGCCTGGTGCCTGCTGGCCTATGTCTCGGCCCTGGTCACGGCGAACGGGAACTACTCCGACCTCGCCCGCATCGGCCTCTACAGCGCGCTCTACGTGGCCGGGATGCTGCTGGTCGTACGGCCGCTGGTGGCCCGGCTGGTGTGGCGCTGGGCGGCCACCGAGCGCTGGTCGGCGCTGCTCGCGGTGCTGTGCGCGGGCGCCCTGACCTCGGCCTGGCTGACCACCTGGATCGGCATCCACGCCATCTTCGGGGCCTTCCTGTTCGGGTTCGTGATGCCCCGTGAGCCCGCCATGGTTCTCGCGGAGCATCTGCGCAAGCCCATGGACCACGTCAGCGTCGTGCTGCTCCCGGTCTTCTTCATCGTCACCGGGCTCGGCGTGGACCTCGGTGCGCTCACCGCCGGTGACTTCGTCGCGCTCGTCGCGATCATCGTCGTGGCCTGCGCCGGCAAGCTGGTCGGCGCCATCCTTCCGGCGCGGCTGGCCGGGTTCTCCTGGCGTGAGTCGAAGGACCTGGGGCTGCTGATGAACACCCGGGGTCTGACCGAGCTCATCATCCTCAACGCCGCCGTCAGCCTGGGCGTGCTCGACACCCGCATGTTCACGATGCTCGTGATCATGGCGCTCGTCACGACGGCGATGGCGGGTCCGCTGCTGTCCAGGCGCCGTCCGGTGCCGGCCGTCGTGCCCGAGCCGTCCGAGCCGTCCGAGGCCCCGGCTTCGCGCGCCGCCTGATCAGGAACGCCCCCGGCACCCCCGTACCCCCGAACCCGGTACCCCCGAACCCGGTACCCCCGAACCCGGTGCCCCCGAACCCGGTACCCCCGAACCCGGTGCCCCCGAACCCCCGAACTCCGTAACCGCGTAACTCCGTAACCCCGTATCCGAGAACGAGAGGGCTGTCGTGATCCCCGTTTCGCAAGCCATCCCCGAGCAGCTCGGTCCGGTCGACGGCCGCGCGCTGCGCACCGTGTGCGGACACTTCGCCACCGGTGTCACGGTCATCACCTCGGGCAGCGGCGACAACGCCACGGGCGCCACGGTGAACTCCTTCACCTCGGTCTCCCTGGACCCGGCGCTGGTGCTCATCTGCCTGCACGACGACTCCCGGCTGCTGCCCGTGGTCCAGGAGTCCGGCGGCTTCGTCGTGAACTTCCTGACGCAGCGGCAGGAGCCCGTGGCCTGGGCGTTCGCCGGTCGGCGGACCGCCCGGATCGAGGAGGTGCCGCACCACAGGTCCGTCCTCGACCTGCCGGTGCTCAGCGAGGCGCTCGCACATCTGGAGTGCCGGCTGGTCACCGAGTACGACGGCGGCGACCACACCATCCTGCTGGGCGAGGTCGTCGGTCTGCGCGCGCCCTCCGAGGCCGAACAGGAGGACCCGCTGATCTTCTTCCAGGGCTCCATGCGGACACCGGCATGGAGCTGAGGGACCTACCCGGCTCAGTGGTGGCGGACCACGACCTAGTGGTGGCGGCCCGCGGCCTGCTCCTCCGCCTCGTCGAACGCCTGCCGCGCCTGCTCCACCAGCGGCAGGTGGCCGGTCGACCAGTCGAAGAGCGAGGCGAACAGCGGGGCCAGGGTCCGTCCCAGGTCGCTGATCTCGTACTCGACGCGGGGCGGCACCTCCGGGTAGTACGTGCGGATCACCAGTCCGTCCCGCTCCAGCTGGCGCAGTCGCTGCGTCAGCACCTTCGGCGTGATGGTGCCGATGTTGCGGTGCAGTTCCACGAAGCGCTGGGTGCCGAAGGCGTTCAGCGTCCACAGGATCGGCGTGGTCCAGCGGCTGAACACGATGTCGAGGACCGGGGCGATCGGGCACCTCTGCGGGGTGCCGGCG
Organism: Streptomyces sp. NPDC058086; assembly: GCF_042885015.1. Taxonomy (NCBI): domain Bacteria; kingdom Bacillati; phylum Actinomycetota; class Actinomycetes; order Kitasatosporales; family Streptomycetaceae; genus Streptomyces; species Streptomyces sp. NPDC058086. The sequence goes on from NZ_JBHVST010000138.1 coordinate 19,823, forward strand.
GCGGCCGCGTGCGCGGCTTCGGGGCTGGTCATGACCGGCACGCCGGTCGCGTCGGCGGCGCCGCTCGCGGGCGTACGGCCCTGCGTGGCTGTGTCCTTCATTCCGACCATCACCTTCCGGGAAGTCACTTTCCTCTAGGTACCTACTATACCCAGGATGCTAGCTTCCAAGAAGCCAGCAAAGCCAGTACCTCCCTGTACGTCCCCGTCCGAGAATCCTCATGCTCCTAGGGAGTGACATGTCCATCCAAGAGTCCACCCACAGCCCCGCCAAGGCGGCGGGCGAGTCCGGGCCGGCTCGCCGCCCCGGCCTCATCCTGGCCTTCCTCTGCCTGGCCGGCTTCATGACCTTCCTCGACGTGTCGATCGTGAACGTCGCCCTGCCGACCATCGAGGACGAGCTCAACATCTCCACCACCGCTCTCCAGTACGTGGTCACCACCTACGGCATGCTCCTCGGCGGCTTCCTGCTGCTGACCGGCCGGCTCGCCGACACCCTCGGCCGCCGCCGGATGCTGCAGACCGGCCTGCTCCTGTTCGCCGGTTCCTCGCTGCTCGCCGGGGTCTCGCAGAACGCCGCGATGCTGATCGGCGCCCGCGGTGCCCAGGGCCTGGGGGCCGCGTTCATCGCCACCGCCGCGCTCAGCCTGCTGACCAACAACTTCGAAGAGGGCCCGGCCCGCAACAAGGCGCTCGGCGCCTGGGGCGCGCTCAGCGGTCTCGCCGCCGTCGCCGGTGTCACCCTCGGCGGTCTGCTCACCGACGGGCCCGGCTGGCGCTGGATCTTCTTCATCAACGTCCCGATCGGCGTCATCGGCGCCCTGGTCGCCCCGATGGTCGTCGGCGAGAGCCGCTCCGCCCAGCGCAGCAAGTCCTTCGACGTCGCCGGTGCGGTCACCCTCACCGCCGGCCTGGTCCTGCTGATCTTCACCCTCGGCCAGACCGTCTCCGACTCCAATGTCCCGACCGGCCGGGTCGTCGGCGGGTTCATCCTCTCCGCGATCCTGCTCGTCTCCTTCATCGTCATCGAGCGCCGCGCCAAGGAGCCGCTGATGCCGCTCGGCATCTTCCGCCGCCCCTCGCTGCGCGCCGCCAATGGCATCGCCATCCTGCTGCTCGGCACCTGCGTCACCCTGTTCTTCTTCGCCAGCCTCTTCATGCAGCAGGTCCTGGACTACTCCGCCGTCAAGACCGGCTTCGCGTACGTGCCGCTCGCGGTGCTCACCGCCGTCGGCGCCGGCGTCGCCTCCCAGGTCGTCACCAAGGTCGCCGCCAAGCCCGTCCTGCTGGTCGGCCTCGCGCTCGCCGCGACCGGCATGATGCTGCTGTGGCGTGCCCCGTCCGACGCCTCCTACCTGACGGACGTGCTGCCCGCCTTCGTCCTGATGGGCCTCGGCCTCGGAATGTCCTTCGTCCCGCTGCAGGTCTCCGCGTTCGCGGGGATCGAGGAGCGCGAGTCGGGTCTGGCCGCCGGTCTCATCAACACCGCCCAGGAAGTCGGCGGCGCGCTCGGCCTCGCGGTCGCGGCGACCTACGCCTTCCGCCGGGTCGACGAGCTGACGGCCAAGGCCCACGGTGTTCCCGCCCTGGTCCAGGAGGCCCGTACGACCGTCTTCCACGACGCGTTCCTCGTGGGCGCCTGCTTCGCCGCCGCCGCCTTCGTGGTGACCCTGGCGCTGCTGCCGTTCACCAAGTCCTCCGAGCAGTCCGCGGCCGTCCCCGCGCACGCCTGACGGAAGACCAGAGACCGAAGTCGGACGACGGAAGAACGGACCCGGCCATGTCCAAGCCCCTGCCCCTGTCCGCCGCGGCGGAGGAGTTCCTCGCCGAGAACGCCCTGTGCACCCTCACCACCCTTCGCCCGGACGGCACGCCGCACGTCGCGCCCGTACGGTTCACCTGGGACGGTGAGGCGGGCCTGGCCCGGGTGATGACCACGGTGCACCGCCGCAAGTCCCGCAACCTGTTAGCCAGGGCCGGTGGCCGGGCCGCCGTGTGCCAGCTGGTCGGCCCCCGCTGGATCACCCTGGAGGGCCCGGCCACCGTCTCCACCGACCCGCCCCGGGTGGTGGAGGGGATGCGCCGCTACGCCAAGCGGTACTGGTCCCAGCCGCCGCAGCCCCCGGGCCTCGCGGTCATCGAGATCGCGGTCGACCGCGTGATGGGCCTGTACTGAACGGGCTGTACCGAACTCCCGGGGCACATACGGGGCGAGAGGGTGCCGGAAGACACTTCCGGCACCCTCTCGCATGCTCCGCCTGTTTTGCGGCCGCGGGGGGGGCGGGCCCCCCCCCCGCGCCGGGGGGCCCCCCCCCCCGTCGTACCGGCCAGTGGCTGTAAAACC
>NZ_JBHVST010000139.1:0-22064 GCF_042885015.1 Streptomyces sp. NPDC058086
CGAAGGGGGTCCCTCCCTGTTCGAGCGAAGCCGAGAACTTGGGGGCGCGTGCATGGCGTCGCGGGGCAGACGGGAATGTGACGACAGGGCCTAGGTCAGCTGCGAGGGCGGGCGAGTGGGGCGACCAGGGTGTCCGACTGCCGGGCGCGCCGCAAGGCGTTCGCGACGAAGCCGTTCGCCTTCAGTTCCTCGACGAGGTCGTGGAGGAAGCGGACGGTCTCGGGGTGGCGGGCCTTCGTCGTGCCGACCGCCTGTTGGATCTGCATGAACCGGTCCTCGATCAGACGGAGTTCGGGGTGCGCCGCGACGAACTCGGTCATCGGCTGCCTGATCCCGGCCGCGACCTCCAGCCCCTCGGCCCGAAACGCCTCGACCCCGTCCTCCCCGCGCACCACGCTCGCGTGCCGAAGCGTGCGGGAGAGGAAGAGGTCGTAGGCGGACCCGCGATTCACACCGATCCGTACGCCGGGACGGTCGACCTCGGCGGCGGTCGTCAGGTCCGAGTCGCGGGGGACGGCGTACACGCCCTCGATCACGACGTACGGCGCCGTGAACGCGACCTCGGCCTCACGTGCGGGCTCGACGGCCAGGAAGCACAGGTCGGCACGGCCCTCCGCCATCGCCTCGTACGACTTGCGGGCCGCGTCGAAGCACAGGAGTTCCACGGGAACGTCGAGGCGGGCGGCGATCTCCCGCGCGAGGTCGACGGTGATGCCGGCCGGGGCCGTCGGTGTGCCCTGGGCCAGCACGGGATTGCCCAGGTTGATCGAGGCCCGCAGGGTGCCGTGGGGCGCGAGGTCCTTGGCGATGGCGGGAGTTCCTGTCGTCATGAGCGGAGTGTAGATCGGGGCGGTGCGGCAACGCGGAGGGTGGACGGGCGGCGACGGATCGTGATCGCGCACGGCCACGCGGTGAACTCGCGACCGAAGAACCCCCGTTGATCTTCCCGATGCTGCACACTCCTTGCTGCGAAAGCCGCCTTGCCGCCAACGCCTTGCCGCGTGAGCGGAGCGGTAACACCTGGAGGTGTCATGCTGCAGATCAACACGAGCAAGGTCAGCCGCTGGGACCAGCACGGCCGCGAGCACGTCGTCCATGTCCAGCGCGCCGGTGTACAGCGCACGATCAGATGCGACACCTGCGGCTGGCGCAAGGGCGCGCAGTTCCTGCCGTGGCTGAAGGCGGAGGAACACCTCGCCGAGGCGCATCAGGCGACAGTGGACCCGACGGAGGGATAGTCCTCCGCCGGGTCCACCGGTCCACCGGTTCGCCGGTTCGCCGGGGTCACCGAATCACCGAATCACCGGGTCCACCGGTTCGCCGGGGCCGTGGATTCAGTCGATGCGGCGGCGCAGTCCGCGCAGGACGAGGGTGACGACCGTCGAGAACTCGGCCTCGATGCCCGGCTGTTCCCACTCGTGGGCGTAGGCGGGGTCGTGGAAACGGTTCGTGGCGTGGAAGACGGCGCGGGCCGTCGCGACGGAGTCGCCGTCCACGGTCATGAAGTCGCCCTCCATCACGCCGCGATGAATGATGTCCGAGAGCTGGTCGACCAGCTCGGCGACATGCTCCTCGACCACCGCGCTCGCCTCGTCGAGCAGCACCGAGTAGGTGGCGAACAACTCCGGATCATCGCCCGCCTTGTGCCGCTTGGCGGTGAACAGCGTCGCCAGCCAGTGTTCGAGCGCCTCCGGGGGTGGCGAGGACGAGGGCCTGGCGATCTCCGCGAGTATCTGCGACGTACGGTCCAGCCAGCGCTTCGTGACCGCCTCCCGCAGCGCCGCCTTCGTACGGAAATGACGGTAGACGCTGCCGTGGCTGACGCCGAGCGCGCGGGCCACGTCCACCACGGTGGCCTTCGCGGGCCCGTGGCGGCGCAGCGCCTCCTCGGTCGCCTCGAGGATGCGCTCGGCGGTCAGTGCTTCGGTGGTCGGTGCCATGTCGAAAACCGTACCTGGCGGCACTGTCAGCGGTCGGTGCCGAGATGCGACATCTGCGCCGCCGGGTAGCGGTCGCCCGCGGCGGCGTCCGCCGGCACGGCCTGCTCGATCGCGGCGAGGTCGGCGTCGTCGAGCGTGACGTCCAGCGCGCCGAGCGCCTCCGTCAGCCGCTCCCGGGTCCGCGCGCCGACCAGCGGCACGATGTCCTCGCCCCTCGACAACACCCACGCGATCGCGCTCTGCGCCACGCTGACGCCCTTCTGCTCGGCGATCTTCCGCAGCGCCTCGACGAGGGAGAGGTTGTGCTGGAGGTTCTCGCCCTGGAAGCGGGGGCTCATGGAGCGGAAGTCGGTCGGGGCCAGCTGCCGGTCGGCCGTGAAGTGGCCGGAGATCAGCCCGCGGGACAGCACGCCGTACGCGGTGATCCCGATGCCCAGCTCACGGGTGGTCGGCAGGACCTCGTCCTCGATGCCGCGCGAGATCAGCGAGTATTCGATCTGGAGGTCGGAGATGGGGGCGGTGGCGGCGGCCCGTCGGATGGTGTCGGCGCCTACCTCACTCAGGCCGATGTGCCTGACGTGCCCTTTCTCCACGAGCTCGGAGATCGCGCCGACCGTCTCCTCGATCGGGACGTTCGGGTCGAGCCGCGCGATCCGGTACACGTCGATGTGATCGACACCGAGGCGTTGCAGCGAGTACGCGGCGAAGTTCCGCACCGCGGCGGGGCGGCCGTCGTATCCGGACCAGCCGCCGTCCGGGTCGCGCAGGGCGCCGAACTTGACGCTGGTCAGCGCCTGCTCGCGCAGGGCCGCCGGAACCGCGCGCAGGGCCTCGCCGATCAGCATCTCGTTGTGGCCCATGGCGTAGAAGTCGCCGGTGTCGAGGAGCGTCACGCCCGCCTCGAGGGCGGCGTGGATGGTCGCGATCGACTCGGCCCGGTCCGCCTCGCCGTACAGCGCGGACATGCCCATGCAGCCGAGGCCGAGGGCGGAGACCTGGGGGCCGGTGGTTCCGAGGGGGCGGGTTTGCATGAGGACTCCCTGGTGTCCCTTGGGGGGTTGGTGCCCTTTCACGATGGCATGACAGATGACAGATTTCAATATCTGTCATCTGTCATCTGTCATCCGTCATCTGTCACTTGTCATCTGTCACCTGCCATCCGCTATCCGTTATCCGTTATCCGTCGCCCGCCACCCCCGGCCCCACTTTGGTCCAGACCTATTGACGACAGGTCTGGACCGCAGGCACTGTCATGCCTACGACACCTCACCGCACCCCCCACCGGGAGGCCTCGCATGATCCGTCGGAAGCTGCGCCTGTTCGCCCTCGCACTGACCGCAGCCGTCCTCGCCCCACTGTCGGTCGCCACCGCCCCCACCGCATCCGCCGCCGACACCTGCGCCGTGAAGTCCCGCCCGTCCGGAAAGGTTCTCCAGGGCTACTGGGAGAACTGGGACGGCTCTTCCAACGGAGTGCACCCGCCGTTCGGATGGACACCGATCACCGACTCCCGTATCGCCGCGCACGGCTACAACGTGATCAACGCGGCGTTCCCGGTCATCCGCTCCGACGGCACGGCGCTGTGGGAGGACGGGATGGACACCGGTGTGAAGGTCGCGACACCGGCGGAGATGTGCGCGGCCAAGGCGTCCGGGCAGACGATCCTGCTGTCGATCGGCGGGGCGGCGGCGGGCATCGACCTCAGTTCCTCCGCCGTCGCCGACAGGTTCGTCGCGACGATCGTGCCCATCCTGAAGAAGTACAACTTCGACGGCATCGACATCGACATCGAGACGGGCCTGGTCGGCAGTGGCAGCATCGGTCAGCTCTCCACGTCCCAGGCCAACCTGATCCGGATCATCGACGGCGTGCTGTCGCGCATGCCGGCCAGCTTCGGGCTGACCATGGCGCCGGAGACCGCGTACGTCACGGGTGGCAGCATCACGTACGGCTCGATCTGGGGCGCGTATCTGCCGATCGTCAAGAAGTACGCCGACAACGGGCGCCTGTGGTGGCTGAACATGCAGTACTACAACGGCAGCATGTACGGATGTTCCGGCGACTCCTACTCCGCGGGCACCGTTCAGGGCTTCACCGCGCAGACCGACTGCCTGAACAAGGGACTTGTCGTGCAGGGCACCACCATCAAGGTGCCCTATGACAAGCAGGTCCCGGGTCTGCCCGCCCAGTCGGGCGCCGGCGGCGGCTACATGTCACCGAGCCTGGTCTCCCAGGCGTGGCGGCACTACGGCACCGGCCTCAAGGGCCTGATGACCTGGTCGATCAACTGGGACGGCTCGAAGAACTGGACCTTCGGCGACAACGTCAAGGCGCTGCAGGGCCGTTGAGAACCAGGACGGCTCGGGGAGCAGCCCACTTCCAACGTGCCGCCGAAGCTCCCGGCGGGCCGCCGCAGCCCCCGGCTCGCCGCCGTAGTTCTCAGCGAGCCGCCGCAGTGAAGCCGGGAAGGATGAGGGTGAGCCAGCGATCGCGGACCTCGCGCGGCTGGTCGAGGGGAGCGGTGGCCAGCAAGAGGTAGAAGTCGGCGACGGTGACGTCCGGGTGGAGGTCACCGTCCGCCTGACCGGCTGTGATGAGCTCGGTCAGCGCGGCGGCCGCACGTGTGTCGTTCTCGGGCGCGTACGAGGCGCCGACTCCCTGCGCGGCGGCCTTCACCGCGTGGTCCTGGGCCGCGGCCTCGATGACGCGGGAGACGAGCGCGGTGAGCTCGGTCATGGCGTGCGCCCCCGCCCGCACGCGGTCTGCCGCCTCCTCCACGACCAGGGTCATCCGCTCGACATGCCGGGACAGGACCGCGCCGACGAGATCGGTCTTCGTGGGGTAGTGCCGGTAGAGCGTGCCCACCGCCACCCCGGCAGCCTCGGCGATCGCGTCCATGGGCACCTCGGGGCCGTGCCGCGTGATCAACAGGTGCGCCGCGTCGAGGATCTTCTTGCGGTTGCGGTGTGAACCGTGATTCATGATGAAAATGAGCCATAGTTCATGTTTGCCTGGCGTTCCCCGCCCCGCGAGGGGCCGACTCAAAGGTTTGGCCCATGTCCAGCAAGGTCGCCCTGGTCACCGGTGCCTCCTCCGGTATCGGTGAAGTCACCGCACTCAAGCTCCAGGAGCTCGGATACACCGTGTACGGTGCTGCCCGCCGGGTGGAGCGGATGTCCCGGCTCGCCGAGGCGGGCGTCCACGTCCTGCCCATGGACGTCACCGACACCGCCTCGATGCGGGCGGGTGTCGACGGGATCATCGCCGAATCGGGCCGTATCGACGTCCTCGTGAACAACGCGGGGTACGGGTCGTACGGGGCCGTCGAGGACGTACCGCTGGACGAGGCGCGTGCCCAGTTCGAGGTCAACATCTTCGGTGCCGCCCATCTGATCCAGCTCGTGCTGCCGCACATGCGGGCGCAGCGGAGCGGCACGATCGTCAACATCTCCTCCATGGGCGGCAAGATTCACACCCCGCTGGGCGGTTGGTACCACGGAACCAAGTTCGCCCTCGAAGGGCTCAGCGACTGCCTGCGCATGGAGGTCAAGCCGTTCGGCATCGACGTGGTCATCGTCGAGCCCGGAGCCATCAGGACGGAGTGGGGCGGCATCGCCGCGGACAACCTGCGCAAGACCTCCGGCGACACCGCGTACGCCACGCAGGCCGACGCGATGGCCGAGGCCCTGGGCTCCGAGAGCACCGCCCGCCGCAGCTCCCCACCCTCGGTCATCGCCGACACCGTCGCCAAGGCCGTCACGGCTCGCCGCCCCAGGACCCGGTACGCCGTCGGTTACGGGGCCAGGCCCCTCATCTTCCTGCGCCGCGCCCTGCCCGACCGCGCCTACGACGCGCTCGTCGCCCGCGCCATGGGCACACCGACCGGCGCTCGCCGCTAGCCGCCGCCAGGGCCTGTCTTTCGGGTCGGTCCGGGGCGGCGCGGATCGGCCCGGCGATCCAGCGAATCGGCCCGGCGATCCAAAAGAGCCCCCGGCTCCCGCATGACGGGAACCGGGGGCTCTTCACGGACAAGCCGGGTCAGCAGCCGATCAGGCGCGCGGCCAGGTAGCCCTCGATCTGGTCGAGGGAGACGCGCTCCTGCTTCATCGAGTCGCGCTCGCGCACCGTGACGGCGTTGTCGTCGAGGGTGTCGAAGTCGACCGTGACGCAGAACGGGGTGCCGATCTCGTCCTGGCGACGGTAGCGGCGGCCGATGGCGCCCGCGTCGTCGAAGTCGATGTTCCAGTGCTGGCGCAGGGCGGTGGCGAGGCCCTTGGCCTTCGGGGACAGCTCGGGGTTGCGGGAGAGCGGCAGGACGGCGACCTTGACCGGCGCGAGGCGCGGGTCGAGGCGCAGCACCGTGCGCTTCTCCATCTTGCCCTTGGCGTTGGGGGCCTCGTCCTCGACGTAGGCGTCCAGCAGGAACGCCAGCATCGCGCGGCCGACACCGGCGGCGGGCTCGATGACGTACGGAGTCCAGCGCTCGCCGGCCTCCTGGTCGAAGTAGGAGAGGTCCTGGCCGGAGGCCTTGGAGTGCGCGCCGAGGTCGTAGTCGGTGCGGTTGGCGACGCCCTCCAGCTCGCCCCACTCGTTGCCGCCGAAGCTGAAGCGGTACTCGATGTCGGCGGTGCGCTTGGAGTAGTGGGAGAGCTTCTCCTTGGGGTGCTCGAACCAGCGCATGTTCTCTTCGCGCAGACCGAGGCCGGTGTACCAGTTCCAGCGCTCCTGCATCCAGTACTCCTGCCACTTCTCGTCCTCGCCCGGCTTGACGAAGAACTCCATCTCCATCTGCTCGAACTCGCGGGTGCGGAAGATGAAGTTGCCGGGCGTGATCTCGTTGCGGAAGGACTTGCCCATCTGCGCGATGCCGAAGGGCGGCTTGCGGCGCGAGGTCTGCTGGACCTGGGCGAAGTTGGTGAAGATGCCCTGGGCCGTCTCGGGGCGCAGGTAGGCGACGGAGCCGCTGTCCTGCGTGGGGCCGAGGTGGGTGGTGAGCAGGCCCGAGAACTGCTTGGGCTCGGTGAACGTGCCCTTGTTGCCGCAGTTGGGGCAGTTGAGGTCGGCGAGGCCGTTCTCCGGGAGGCGGCCGTGCTTCGCCTCGTAGGCCTCCTCCAGGTGGTCGGCGCGGTAGCGCTTGTGGCAGGAGGTGCACTCGGTGAGCGGGTCGGTGAAGGTGGCGACGTGCCCCGACGCGACCCAGACCTCGGTCGCCAGGATCACCGACGAGTCGATACCGACGACGTCCTCGCGGGAGGTGACCATATAGCGCCACCACTGGCGCTTGATGTTCTCCTTGAGCTCGACGCCGAGCGGGCCGTAGTCCCAGGCGGCACGCTGTCCGCCGTAGATCTCACTACTGGGGAAAACGAAGCCACGGCGCTTGCTCAGGCTGACGATGGTGTCGATCTTGTCGGCGGCCACGGTGCTCTCTTCATTACGAACGGACGGCAGCGAATGATTCAGGTTACCGGCGCCGCCCACCCTCGTATCAAATCGGTTCGGGTACACCTCGCCTCATCGTGCCCCTTACCGGCTCATTCGCCGCCTCGTTTACCCGGGGCTTACCGAAGGCTTGTTGACAATCGTTTCCAGGTTTGTTGAAAATGACTGTCATGAACGTACGACGGCGCCTCGCCGCTTCTCGAATAAGCACTGCCGGGTCCGCGGCCCTGGCGGCCACCGCCGTCGGCCTCGGCGCCCTCACCGGCTGCTCGGCTTCCACGGCGGCCGACGGCAGGAGCGACGGGAAGCTCGACATCGTGGCGTCGTTCTACCCCATGCAGTACCTCGCCGAGCAGATCGGCGGGACGCACGTGCACGTCACGAGCCTGACCCAGCCCGGTCAGGAGCCGCACGACCTGGAGATCAGCGCCCGGCAGACCGCGCAGCTCCAGTCGGCGGACGCCGTCGTCTACCTCAAGAACCTGCAGCCGGCCGTCGACGACGCCGTGGCGCAGTCCGAGGTCAAGACCAAGATCGACGCCGCGTCGCTGACCACGCTGGAGAAGCACGGCAACGAGGTCGGCGGGCACGCGGCCTCGCACGACAGCTCCAAGGGCGAGGAGTCCGGCGCCGCCGACCCGCACATCTGGCTCGACCCGGTGAAGTACGGCCAGGTCGCCGAAGGGGTCGCCAAGGCCCTCAAGAAGGCCGACCCGAAGCACGCCGCGGACTACGACAAGAACATGACGGCGCTGCGGAAGAAGTTCGCCGATCTCGACACCCAGTACAAGACCGGGCTGGCGAACACCAGGACCAAGGTCTTCATCACCACGCACGCCGCCTTCGGCTACCTCGCCGAGCGCTACGGCCTCACCGAGGAGGCCATCAACGGTCTGGACCCGGAGTCGGAGCCCAGCGCGAACCGCGTGAAGGACCTTGAGAAGATGGCGAAGGCCGACGGCGTCTCGACGGTGTTCTACGAGACGCTCGTCAGCGACAAGACCGCCAAGACCATCGCCGGCGACGCGAACCTGAAGACGGACGTCCTCGACCCGATCGAGGGCATCACCGGCAAGTCCAGGGGCAGCGACTACTTCCAGGTCATGGAGTCGAACCTGAAGGCGCTGCGAACGGCGTTGGGCGCCAAGTGACACCCAGTCCCAGTTCCAGGAGGACAGCGTGAGCGAGCCCGTCATATCCCTGCGCGGCGTGACCGCCGAGCTGGGTTCGCGCCCCGTCCTGCGCGGCATCGACCTCACCGTGCACCGCGGTGAGGTCGTCGCGCTGCTCGGTGCCAACGGCTCCGGCAAGTCGACGGCCATACGCACCGTCATCGGCCAGGTCCCGGTCAGCGGCGGCGAGATAGAGATCTTCGGCACCCCGCGGCGCCGCTTCCGCGACTGGAAGCGGGTGGGGTACGTGCCGCAGCGCACGACCGCCGCGGGCGGCGTACCCGCCACGGTGACCGAGATCGTCGCCTCCGGCCGGCTCTCCCGCGCCCGCTTCGGCGTGCTGCGCAAGGCCGACCACGAGGCCGTACGGCGCGCCCTGGAGCTCGTCGGCATGGCGGACCGCGCCAAGGACTCGGTGAACGCCCTGTCGGGCGGCCAGCACCAGCGCGTACTGATCGCCCGCGCCCTCGCCTCCGAACCCGAGCTGCTGATCATGGACGAGCCGATGGCGGGCGTCGACCTCGCGAGCCAGGAGGTGCTGGCCCAGACCCTGCGCGAGCAGGTCGCGGCGGGCACCACCGTCCTGCTCGTCCTGCACGAGCTGGGCCCCCTGGAGCCACTGATCGACCGCGCGGTCGTCCTGCGTGACGGCTGCGTCCTGCACGACGGCCCGCCCCCGCGGGCGGTCGGCCAGCACGCGCTGCCCGGCCACGACCACGTACACCCGCACGCGGCTCACGACGCCGAACCGATCCGGACGGGACTGCTGAGCTGATGGACATCCTGAACTACGCCTTCATGCAGCGGGCCCTGCTCGCCGCCGTCCTGGTGGGCATCACCGCGCCCGCCGTCGGCATCTACCTCGTCCAGCGCCGCCAGGCCCTGATGGGCGACGGCATCGGCCATGTGGCGATGACCGGTGTCGGCCTCGGCTTCCTGCTCTCCACCAACCCGGTGTGGATGGCGACGGCCGTCTCCGTCCTCGGCGCCGTGATCATGGAACTGATCCGCTGGTACGGCAAGACGCGCGGCGACATCGCGCTCGCCATGCTCTTCTACGGCGGCATGGCGGGCGGCGTGATGTTCATCAACCTCGCGCCGGGCGGCTCAAACGCCAACCTGACCTCATACCTCTTCGGTTCCCTGTCCACGGTCTCCGAGTCCGACGTGACGGCGATCTGCGTGCTCGCGGCCTTCGTCGTCCTGGTCACCCTGGGCCTGCGCCGGCAGCTGTTCGCGGTCAGCCAGGACGAGGAGTTCGCGCGGGTGACGGGTCTGCCGGTGCGCGCCCTGAACCTGCTCACCGCCGTCACGGCCGCCGTCACCGTGACGGTCGCGATGCGGGTGGTCGGCCTGCTTCTGGTCAGTGCGCTGATGGTGGTCCCGGTGGCCGCCGCCCAGCAGCTCAGCCGCAGCTTCGCCGCCACCTTCGCGATCGCGGTGGCCATCGGTGTGAGCGTGACGATCGGCGGCACCGTGACGTCGTACTACCAGGACGTGCCGCCCGGTGCGACGATCGTGTTGCTGACCATCGGCGCGTTCATCGTGCTCACCGTGCTGGCGACCCCACTGGCGCGGCGCCGGGCCCGGGCCCTGGCCGCCTCGCAGGGGGCCGGAGACCCCGCGGAGTGCGCGATTCCGGCCACCCGTGGCCCCGAACGCAAGGTCGGCGTCTGACCACGCACAGTCCGGGCTGGCACAATGGCCGGGCAAGGGCAGACGTGAGGAGGCAACGGTGACAACCGCTGGATCGCCCGTTCGGGGCCGTTCCACCCGGCAGCGTGCCGCCGTGGCGGCGGCGCTCGACGAGGTGGACGAGTTCCGCAGTGCGCAGGAGCTCCACGACATGCTCAAGCACAAGGGTGACTCCGTCGGACTCACCACCGTGTACCGCACGCTGCAGTCCCTCGCCGACGCCGGCGAGGTCGACGTACTGCGTACCTCCGACGGCGAGTCCGTCTACCGCCGCTGCTCCACCGGCGAGCACCACCACCACCTCGTCTGCCGCGTCTGCGGCAAGGCGGTCGAGGTCGAGGGACCGGCCGTCGAGAAGTGGGCGGAGGCGATCGCGGTGGAGCACGGCTATGTGAACGTCGCGCACACGGTGGAGATCTTCGGTACCTGTGCGGAGTGCGCTGCCGCCAAGGGGTAACGGGGGGCTCGTTCTCTGGCTGCGGGTCGGTGGGGGCTGGGCGCGCCCACGCGGCGGAGCCGCACATGTGACAGCCCCGCGCCCCTGAGGGGCGCCCCTTCGGGGCTGCCCCGTTCCAAGGCAGCCCCGGTCCGTCGGGCGCGTCAGGCGCCCTCTGTGCGGCCCCTCATCGCGGCTTCCATGGCGAGCAGTTGCTCGTTCGGGACAGCGCCGCCGAAGCGGCGGTCGCGTTGGGCGAACTCGACGCACGCCCGCCACAGGTCGCGCCGGTCGAAGTCCGGCCACAGCACGTTCTGGAAGACCATCTCGGCGTAGGCGCTCTGCCAGAGCAGGTAGTTGGAGGTGCGCTGCTCGCCGCTCGGCCGCAGGAACAGGTCCACGTCGGGCATGTCCGGGTAGTAGAGGTACTTCGCGAAGGTCTTCTCGGTGACCTTCGACGGGTCGAGCCGGCCGGCCTTGATGTCCTGAGCCAGAGCCTGCGCGGCGTCGGTGATCTCGGCGCGACCGCCGTAGTTCATGCAGAAGTACAGCGTCAGCCGGTTGTTGTCCTTGGTCTGCTCCTGGGCGATCTGGAGCTCCTTGGCCACCGACTTCCACAGCTTGGGCATCCGGCCCACCCAGCGGACCCGGATGCCGAGTTCGTCGAGCTGGTCGCGGGTCTTGCGGATGAAGTCGCGGTTGAAGTTCATCAGGAAGCGCACCTCGTCGGGCGAGCGCTTCCAGTTCTCGGTGGAGAAGGCGTACAGCGAGATGGCGCCGACCCCCATCTCGATCGCGCCCTGCAGCACGTCGAGGACGCGCTCGGCGCCGACCTTGTGCCCCTCGGTGCGCGGCAGCCCGCGCTCCTTCGCCCAGCGCCCGTTCCCGTCCATCACGATCGCCACGTGGTTCGGGATCAGCTCACCGGGGAGCTTGGGCGCGACGGCACCGGACGGGTGGGGTTCCGGCGCCTTGTACTCGCGGCGCTGGCGTCCCAGGATCCCGCGTACGACCATGTGCTTCTCGTCTCCCTCGGTCTTACTTTTCCACGTACCGGAGTGAGCGCAGCCCGCGCTCCAGATGCCAGTGCAGATAGGCCGACACCAGCCCGCTGCCCTCCCGGACATACCGCGGCTCGCACGCGTCCGCGGTCTCCCAGTCTCCCGTCAGCAGCGCGCCGAGCAGTTCGAGGGCCCCCGCCGAGGGTACGACGCTGCCGGGCACCCGGCAGTCCACGCAGACGGAACCTCCCGCCGCGACCGAGAAGAACCGATTCGGTCCCGGCATCCCGCACTTCGCGCAGGCGCTGAAGCTGGGCGCGTAGCCGTTCACGGCGAGGGAGCGCAGCAGGAAGGCGTCGAGGACGAGGTGCGGCTCGTGCTCGCCCCGGGCGAGGGTGCGCAGCCCGCCGACGAGCAGCAGATACTGCTGCACGGCGGGCTCCCCCTCGTGATCGGTGAACCGCTCGGCGGTTTCGAGCATGGCCGTACCGGCGGTGTAGCGCGCGTAGTCCGTCACGATCCCGCCGCCGTACGGAGCGATCGTCTCGCTCTGCGTGCACAGCGGCAGGCCGCGCCCGATCAGCTCGCTCCCCCGCGCGAAGAACTGCACGTCCACGTGCGAGAAGGGTTCGAGCCGCGCCCCGAACTTCGACTTGGTCCGCCGCACGCCACGGGCCACGGCCCGTACGCGGCCGTGACCGCGGGTGAGCAGCGTGATGATCCGGTCCGCCTCACCCAGCTTCTGGGTGCGCAGCACGATGCCGTCGTCGCGGAACAGACTCATGGGGCCATTCTCGCGTACGCGAGGGCATGCACCGGCGGGTGCCGTACTTCTTGCAAGCGAACACGGCCGACTCGCCTGGCGGCCGGCCGCGGCGGAGGAGGCCATGGCATACGTCGGTCCGCCCACGCCGGACGAGCAGGCGTGGGTCGACGATTTCATGAACCGCGTCACTCGGCCCACGCCCACGGCCGAGCAGTCGCAGGGTGCCGCGTGACCCGCTCAGGCCCGTGGTCCATGACGCCGGGGCGCTGATCGCCGCGGAACGGCACCACACCGCTCTCCGGCGAGCCCACCGGCGTGGCACCGGCCTGGCGGGACGGCGCCCGCCAGGCCCAGTCGGCCCGGATCCTCAACGGCTGTGAGGTACCCGTACTCGATCACGCAGTCGCCAGGAGGGTGGGGGCGCTCTTGGGACAGGCCGTAACGTCACCGCTCACGGGACCTCACCGCGGCTGCGTGCGTTCGCATACGCCGTGGCCGCGCTGAGCCGCTCCGCCGCGGTGGCCCGCCGGACCGTGTCCGGGGCGACGTCCCACTCTTTGCCCCCACCCAGCGGTCTCAGCTGTACATACGGTCCCTCGTGTCCCATCACCATGCCCACCTTCTCTGTGCGCGTGTCGACGACGTACGAGCCGATCGGCGGCTTCATCGGCGGCCTCACCGCAGCGCCGCCACGAGCCGGGCCGCGACCTCCATGGAGCAACCGCCCAATTCGACGCGCGGACAAGGTGCCTCGCGCGCCGAACTCGCCGGGTCGATCCGGAGCGACGGCAACGTAATTCCGGCCCTCTTCAGTGCCGCCCGCAATTCCTTCACCGTTACCTCCGCCTCTTCGACGCAGAGCGCCGAGTGTTGTGCCTTCACCCTGTTCCCCTGACTTTCCGAGTTTCACTCTTCGCGTCTCCAGAGTGACGCTCCGCATCTACACTCGGCAGGAGTCTGTCCTCTACAAGTTCGGCGCAGCGTAAGGGGTTTGGCCATGGCCAACGGTTCGCGGCAGGCGGCGTGGGAGTTCTTCGGGGCGGAGCTGAAACGACGGCGGGAAGATGCCGGTTTCACCCAGGTGGAGCTGGGGGCGCGGGTATTCGTCTCCGGGGGTTACATCGGCCAGTTCGAACAGGCCATTCGGAAACCACAGTTGGATGTGGCCCAACGGATCGACGAGCTCCTACAAACCGACGGCTTTTTCGAGCGCACGTGGCAAAAACTGATTGACGACAAGCGGTACGCGGATTACTTCGCGGAGGTGGTGGAGCTTGAGAGGACGGCGACGAGGATCGCGGAGTTCGCGCCCGCACTCGTACCGGGCTTGTTGCAGACGCCCGCGTACGCGCGTGCGGTAATGCTGGCGGGCAACCCGTTCGTCACCGACGCGTACATCGAGGAGAAGGTGACGGCCCGCATGGAGCGGGCGCAGATCCTGAGCGACGCTACACGCCCTGTGTATTGGGCAATCCTGCATGAGCACGTGGTACGGATCCCGGTCGGCGGCGGGGCCGAAATGGCCAAGCAGTTGGATCACATCGCGGACCTGGTGCGGCAGCGGAAAGTCTTAGTGCAGGTGCTGCCGACCAGCGCGGGAGCTTACCCACTCATGGGCCGGATGCTGACGCTCATGGAGTTCGAGGACGCCCCGCCAACTGCCTATACAGAGGCGGTGTATTCGGGCAATCTGCTGGACGATCCAGGCCTGGTGAAGCGAGTGCAGCAGACATACGATCTGCTCAGGGCCGCCGCACTGCCGCCGGAGGCGACCCCGGCCCTGCTCTCGTCGGCGGCGGAGGACCACAGACGATGCGCGAGTACGACCTGAGCTCGGCTCAGTGGCGCAAGAGCAGCTACAGCGACGACAACGGCGGCAGCTGCATCGAGGTCGCGTACGACTTCCCCGGCGCCGCCCGCTGGCGCAAGAGCACCTACAGCGACGACAACGGCGGCGAGTGCCTCGAAGTCGCCGACGGAGTCCCCGGCATCATCCCCGTCCGTGACAGCAAGGTCACCGACGGCCCCGTCCTCCTCATCGGGCCCCTCGCCTGGACGGCGTTCCTCCGTACCGTCGCGGAGTGAGCCTGACGCACGGCCCCGCGGCACGCACTAGTGTGATGCCGGGGAACAGGCGTGCGACACAGGGGATTTGGGAAAGGTAACCGGCCATGCCGCTGAGCACCGGGGAATCGGAGTCCATCGGGTCGATAGGCGGCTACACGCTCGTCGACCGGCTCGGCAGCGGCGGTATGGGCGTCGTCTACCTGGGACGTTCCGCCTCGGGACGGCAGGTCGCGGTCAAGGTCGTACACGCGCAGTACGCGCAGGACGAGGAGTTCCGCGTCCGCTTCCGGCAGGAGATCTCCGCGGCCCGCCGGGTGAGCGGAGCGTTCACCGCTCCCGTGGTGGACGCCGATCCGGACGCCGAAGTGCCGTGGATGGCAACGTTGTACGTGCCGGGCCGGACGCTGGCCGAGATCGTGGCGATGGAAGGCCCGTTGGGCGGGGACGCGCTGCGCACGCTGGCGCTGGGGCTCGTCGAGGCGCTGCGGGACATCCACCAGGCGGGCGTGGTGCACCGGGACCTGAAGCCGAGCAACGTCCTGGTGGCCGAGGACGGTCCGCGCGTCATCGACTTCGGTATCTCGCGCGCCGCCGACAACCAGGCCCTCACCGTGACGGGACGGCTGATCGGCACCCCGCCCTTCATGTCCCCGGAGCAGTTCGCCTCGCCCCGGGACGTCACCGCCGCCTCGGACGTGTTCTCGCTGGGCTCGCTACTGGTGTACGCGGCCACCGGCAACCGTCCCTTCGACGGCGGCAGCCCGTACATGACCGGCTATCAGGTGGTGCACGAACAGCCGGTGCTGGACGGCGTACCGGAGCCCCTCAGGGGCATCGCCGAGCGCTGCCTGGACAAGGACGCGACCGCCCGGCCCGACCTCACCGAGCTGCACCGGCTGTTCAGGGATCTGCCGGACGTGACGACCGCGCCGGCGGCGTCGGGCAGGCCGACCGTCGCGGGCGGACGGAGGACCGCCCGGAGGCACGGTGACACGACGACCTCGACCGGCACCGTCCGCCGCGGTCGGCGGGTGCGCCTCCTCGTCGCCCTCGGCGCCGCCCTGGCCGTCACGGCGGTGTCCGCGTCGGTGTACTACATGGTGGCGCGCCCGAAGAGCACCGAGGGCACGCCCGGCGGGCGGGCCGCCGCGTCCCGCGCCGCCGCTTCTCCCGCCGCGGCGCTCCCCACCGGCTGGAAGCCCTGGCGCGCGAACCTCACCCAGGCCCCGGACAAGGCGTACGCGGACATCTCCATCAGCGGCTCGGAGTCCGGCTGCGTGTCCGGCGGCTCCTCCCTGTACTGCGCGGGAACCGGCTTCACGGTCGCCAAGCTCGACGCCGCCTCCGGCCGCGTCGAGTGGCGGGCCGGCCACACCCCGCAGACCACGCTGCCGCTCGGCGTCCGGGACGGGATCGTGTACACCTACGAGAAGCCGGGCCTGAACGTGCGCGAGACCTGGCGGCTGGTCGCCCTCGACGCCGGCACCGGAAAACGGCTCTGGTACCGCCCGATCAACGAAGTCCGGCCCGCCGTCCTGTTCGACGGCGGCGTCCTGGCGAAGTCGGACGACGGGGACGACGGGACGGAGTTCGTCGCCTTCGACGCCAGGACGGGCAAGGACCTGTGGCGGACACCGGCGAAGTCGTCGGCGGGCAACTCCTGCACCCCACTGGCCCTGGACGGCGTCCCCTATGGCCTGTGCACGCCGGAGAACACCGACACGGGCTCGACCGGCCTGGTGCGCCTCGACCCGGCCGACGGCACGGCGCACGACCT
Organism: Streptomyces sp. NPDC058086; assembly: GCF_042885015.1. Lineage (NCBI taxonomy): Bacteria > Bacillati > Actinomycetota > Actinomycetes > Kitasatosporales > Streptomycetaceae > Streptomyces > Streptomyces sp. NPDC058086. The sequence goes on from NZ_JBHVST010000139.1 coordinate 16,297, forward strand.
CGCCACACTCCCCCGCGGGGTGGTGTCGCTCGGCACCGTCGGCGGGCAGCCGCTGTTCGCGGTGCCACGGAACGCGGCGGAGGACGCGTTCGCCGACGACACGGACACACCGTACTCAAGCCTGCTGAGGGTGAACCCGACCAGCGGCGCCCTCGTCCGGATCCCCCTGGCGGGCCCCCCACGCGGCTCGGTCACCCTCCTCGACGGCGTCGTGTACTTCGTCCGGCCCGACGGGACCGTCACCGCGGTCGGGGTGACCGACGGCGCCCGGCTCTGGCAGCGTGAGACACAGATCGAGAATCTGTCGAAGCCGGCGTTGTCGACGACGTACCACGACCTCTTCTTCGCCAACCGCTACGGCCGGCTGCTCGCGCTCGACCGCGCGACCGGCGCCACGCGGTGGAACACGGACAAGCTGGACAACCCCGGGAACTCGCCGGAGACCACGGTCCCGAGCCTGCTGCTCGTGAAGGACGCCATCGTCGCCGTGGCGGGCGACACCGCCTTCTCCGTACGCCCGGACCGCCCCAAGGCCGGACCGAAGCCGGCCGCGACCAAGAAGTGACCCACGCCGTCGGCCGACCGCTTCACCGGCGCCTCACCGGTTCACCGAGACCAGACCCGCCTCATAGGCGATGATCACCAGCTGGACCCGGTCCCGTGCGTCCAGCTTGGACAGCAGGCGGGTCAGGTACGTCTTCGCCGTGGCGACGCTGATGAAGAGCCGTTCGGCTATCTCGGCGTTGGACAGACCCGTGCCGACCAGGGTGAGGACCTCGCGTTCGCGGTCCGTGATCGCGGTCAGGTCGCGACGTGGACGCGCCGGCTCGGAGGAGCGGGCGGAGGTGAAGTCCTGGATCAGGCGACGGGTGACGCTGGGGGCGATGAGGGCGTCGCCGGCCGCCACGACCCGTATGGCACCGATGATGTCGTCCAGAGCCATGTCCTTGACCAGGAACCCCGACGCGCCGGCGCGCAGCGCCCCGTACACGTAGTCGTCGTCGTCGAAGGTGGTCAGGACGACGATCCTCGACTCGCCCGCACCCGCCGTGATCCGACGGGTCGCCTCTATGCCGTCCACACCCGGCATGCGGATGTCCATCACCACGACGTCGGGCCGGAGTTCCTCGGCGCGGGTCACCGCCTCCTCGCCGTCCGCGGCCTCCCCCACCACCTCCACGTCCTCGATGTCGGCGATGACCATCCGCAGGGCCGTGCGGATCAGCTGCTGGTCGTCGGCGAGGACGACACGGACCGGCATCAGACGGCCACCGTCGCCGACGTCGCCGTCACCGTCGCCGGGACCGGGACCGGGAGGCGGGCCGTCACCCGGAAGCCGCCCTCGGGACGGGGTCCCGCCGTGAACTCGCCGTGCAGCAGGGCCACCCGCTCGCGCATCCCGACCAGGCCGAAGCCGGTGTCGGTGGTGCCGCCCCGGCCCCGGCCGTCGTCGGTGACTTCCACGGTCACGCATTCCTCCAGGTAGTCGACCGTCACCCGGCAGGCGGTCGTCTCCGCGTGGCGTACGACGTTCGTGACCGACTCCTGGACGATCCGGAAGACGGAGAGGTCGATGTCCGGGGGGAGTTGGCGGCGCGCGCCCTTCCAGTGGACGTCGACCTGAACGCCCGCCGCCGTTGTCGCGGCGGCCAGGCGGTCGAGGTCGGCGAGCCCCTCGGCCGGGCGCAACCGGTCGGCCTCGACCGAGGCGGCGGCCCGGTCCTGGTCCCGGTCACGGTCCTGCTCCCGGTCCTGGTCCGCCTGGCGCAGGGCGACCAGCATCCGGCGCAGCCCCGACAAGGTCTCCCGCCCGGTCGTCTCCACCGCCGTCATCGCCTCGCGCGCGGCATCCGGCTGGGTGTGGACGACGCGGGCCGCCGCCCCGGCCTGGAGGGCGATGATGCCGATGCTGTGGGCGACCATGTCGTGCATCTCGCGGGCGATCCGCAGGCGTTCGTCGGTGACCGCCTGGGTCGCGGCCTGGGCGCGGAGCTTCTCGCCGTACTCGCGGGTGCGGTGGGAGGCGTCGCCGAGGAGCCAGGCGACGACGGCCGTCAGCGCCACGGTCAGCTCCTCCAGCGTGCCGATGCCCCATCCGCGCAGCAGCCGTACGGTCTCCCAGACCAGCAGAACGGCGAGCGCCATGGAGAGGGCGGTGACTCCGGTACGGCGGGGGCGGCCTGCCGCGATGAAGTAGAGGGCGAGGTCGACGGCGAGGAACTGGGCCAGTTGGATCGCTCCCACGGCCAGGTTGGTGGTGAGGAAGGCGGCGGCCGCAAGGAGCAGGGTGAGGGCCCTCAGCGGCCGTCGGTGCAACCACATGCTGCCGAGCAGCGCCAGAGCGCAGGCCACGGACAGGATCAGCAGACCGTCCCAGCGGTAGAACTGGGCGGCGACACGCACGTTGGCCGTCATCTCACCGGGGAGCCGGATGCGGGCGAGGAAGGTGAACGCCGTGCTCGCGCACCAGGCCAGGGCCACCCAGGCAGCGGGCGGCACGAGCTTGAGGCGGGGCGGGAGCGGCATGGCATGCATGCGGCGATCGTAGGCACGGGGGCCGTGGACGGGCATCGGTCCGTGGACGTACACCCCTGGTCGACACCGGGCGGGGAGAGTGTCGGCCACGGGGCGATACCGCGCGCGGGGTGCCGACGAGACGGTGGTCGGTGTGATCGAAGTCAACGAACTGACCAAACGGTACGGCGACACCACCGCCGTACGGAATCTGACATTCCAGGTGCGCCCGGGGCGCGTCACCGGGTTCCTCGGCCCGAACGGCGCGGGCAAGACGACGACGCTGCGCATGCTACTCGGCCTGATCGGGCCGACCGGCGGGAGCGCGACGATCGACGGGCAGCCGTTCCGGCGTCATCCGCGCGGGCTGCGGCACGTGGGCGCGCTGCTCGACGCGGGCGATGTGCACGGCGGGCGCAGCGCGCGGGCCCATCTGGAGGCGCTGGCGCGGAGCAATCGCATCCCCCGGAGCCGGGTCGACGAGGTGCTGGAGGAGGTGGGGCTCGCGGGGGCGGCGGCGCGGCGCAGGGTCGACGGTTTCTCGCTGGGCATGCGGCAGCGGCTCGGCATCGCCACCGCGCTGCTCGGCGAACCTCCGGTGCTGCTCTTCGACGAACCCCTCAACGGGCTCGATCCGGAGGGTGTGTTGTGGGTGCGGGAGCTTTTTCGCAGGCTCGCGGCCGAGGGCCGTACCGTCTTCGTCTCCAGTCATCTGATGTCCGAGATGGAGCACACCGCGGACGAGCTGATCGTCATCGGCCGGGGTGAGCTGATCGCCTCGGAGAGCGTGACCGAGTTCGCGGCGCGCGGCACCCGGCCGACGGTGACCGTGCGGACGCCGGACCTCGCGAAGCTCACGGCCGTGCTGTCCGAGGAGGGCGCGGCGGTGGCGCCGTACGACGACCGGACCCTCAAGGTGACCGCCCTGAGCGCGGCGCGCATCGGTGAACTCGCCTTCCGGCACCGGATCCTGCTCGAGGAACTGACCCCGCAGACCGCGTCCCTGGAGGCCGCCTTCATGGAACTGACCGCCGGCAGTACCGAGTTCCTCGCTGGAGACGCCCGATGACCGCTCTCGTCCTCACCCCCGCTCCCGCACACCCCGCCGCGCGGTTCACCGATCTCCTCGCCGCCGAGTGGATCAAACTCCGTTCCCTGCGCTCGACCTACTGGGCACTCGGCGCGGGCGCCCAAGCCGTCATCGGCTTCAACGCCAACGCGGCGCGGGTGCACGCCCACGACTATCCGCGCTTCACCCCCCAGATGCGCTCCTTCGCCTGGGAGTTGGCCTTGCGCGACGCCTTCACCGACGGATCGGCACTGATCCTGATCCTCGCGGCGGCGAGCATCGGCGCGATCACGGTCGTCGGGGAGTACTCGACGGGCCTGATCCGTACGACCCTCGCGGCCGTCCCGGACCGGCGTGCCGTGATGGCGGCGAAGGTCGTGGTGGTGACGACGGTCATGACGCTGTACGGCGCGTTCGTCGCGAGTGCCTCCTTCGCCTCGACGCAGGCCATCCTCACCACCCGTCACGCCTCGGTGTCGATCACCCACTTCGGTGCCCTGCGCGTGGTCGTCGCCTCCGCGCTGCTCGCCCCGGTCTGCGCGCTGGCGGGCATGGCCCTGGGAGCCCTGATCCGGCACAGCGCGAGCACGATGGTCGCCGTCACCGCCGTCCTGCTCCTCGTGCCCAGTTTCATCACCGACCGCTACCGCTGGACGGCCGCCCTACGGCACGGCATGCCCGTCAACGCCTGGACGCGGCTGACCGACATCGCCTACGGCCGCGATCCCTTCACCCGGCTCCCGCGCTACGGGGCGACGGTGACGGGCAGTTGGGTGGTGCTGGGGGCGTGGGCGGTGGCGTCGGCGGTGATCGTCGTGGTGGCGGTGGACCGCCGGGACGTGTGAAAGGCCGTACGGGACAGGCGCGTTCGGGTTTGTCAGTGGGCGGCCGTACTGTGCACCCAACGCACACAACGCCGTACGGCATCACGCGCACTGGAGGAACCATGTCCGCGAGCGCCCGTCTCGTCACCACGCTCGCAGGCCCGCTGGAGTCGGCCACGGCCGGCTTCCCAGGAGAGCGGTGCCTGCCCGGCCGGACGCTGATCCTCCAGAGCGACGACACCCAGGTGGCCGCGTACGACCTGGCCGCGGCGCTCGCGGGTGAGGCGTCGGTGGCCCGCTTCCCCAGGCCGTGGCCGCGGCGTTTCGGCACATGCACCGTGTCGCCGGGGCTGGACGTCGCCGTCTTCGCGGGCGTGCACGCGGTGCGGGCGGTGGACCGGCGGGGCGCCACCCTGTGGGAGGTGCGGCACGGCTGCTGGGAGGGGAGCTGCCGGGAGATGCACGCCTCGTTCGACGAATACGGCGAGAACGATGGAAACGGTGGAAACGGCGACAGCCGTGGGCACTTGTACGCCGACAGCGGCTCGGTGGTCTTCTCCGCGGACGGCAAGCTCGTGTGGGCCCATGTCCGCGGGCCGCTCGCGGTGGGGGACGAGGATCCGGACGTGATCGAGGAGTGGCTGGTGCTGGACGCCACGGACGGGACGGTCCTCGGGCAGGCGGACACCCAGACCGTGGCCGCCGGTTCGGGGCACGTGTCGCACCCGGACCCCGGACAGATGGGGCTGAGCGTCGGCGAGGGGCAGGACGGGGCGCCGCTGCTGTGGGGTCGCTGGGACGGTGAGCGGCTCTCCGTCGAACGGATCGACGACGACCGGTGTCTGCTCGCCGTGAGCCCGTCGGGTGAGCACTTCCTGACCGTGACCCACTATCAGGAGCTCCTGTCCCTGCACCGGGCCGAGGACGGCTCGGTGGTGTCGGAGCTGGACGCGGAGGAGGTCGTTCCCGATCACCCCGCCCTGGATCCGGACAACGACGAGCCCGAGGTGCGCTGGGACTACTACGGCGGCTTCGTCGACGAGCACACCGTCATCGCGGGCACCACCGAGGCCGACGAGGAGTACGGGCCGGGGCGGCACTGGCTGGTCGACGTACGGGACATGCGACTGCTCGGCGAGATCATCTACCCGCTCCCGATATCCGGCGTGCCCAACCCCCTGGGCGACGGCAGCTGGTACACGGTCGCCGAGGACACGAAGGAACTCCAGGTGTGGCGCCTGGCCGGCGTCTAGGTCCTGTCGTCAAATTCCCGTCGTCCGCCCGGAGGGCGGGCCCTGCGGCGTCAGGTACGTGCTCTCGGCGTGCCGGGCACAGGCCCTCGTACTGGACGTACTTGGGTC
>NZ_JBHVST010000140.1:0-22022 GCF_042885015.1 Streptomyces sp. NPDC058086
CCCCTCTTCAGGGGCGCGGGGAACTGCGCGAACAGGGTCTGGGGCCAAGCCCCGGGTACGGCTCAGGCCGAAGCCGGCGGGTACAGCGAGCGTGGCAGCTGGGAGGCCGCCGCCGCGTCCAGGAGCCACAGGGTGCGGGAGCGGCCGTGGGCGCCGGCCGCCGGGGCCTGCACCTCGCCCGCGCCCGAGAGGGCGATCGCCGCGGCCTGCGCCTTGTCCTCGCCGGCCGCCAGCAACCAGACCTCACGGGCGGAGCGGATCGCGGGCAGGGTGAGCGTGACCCGGGTCGGCGGGGGCTTGGGGGCGCCGTGCACGCCCACCACCGTCCGCTCCGTCTCACGGACCGCGGGCAGCTCCGGGAAGAGCGAGGCCACGTGGGTGTCCGGGCCGACGCCCAGCATCAGGACGTCGAACGAGGGCACGGAACCGTGGTTCTCGGGGCCCGCGGACTTCGCGAGCTCGGCCGCGTACGCCTCCGCCGCCGCGTCCACGTCGGCACCGTAGGGACCGTCGGACGCGGGCATCGGATGCACCCGCGCGGGGTCCACCGGCACCGAGTCCAGCAGCGCCGCACGGGCCTGGGTGTCGTTGCGGTCCGGATCGCCCTCGGGCAGGAACCGCTCGTCACCCCACCACAGGTCGATACGGCCCCAGTCGACGGCGTCCCGGGCGGGCGCGGCCGCGAGCGCCGCGAGGAGCCCGTTGCCGTTGCGCCCGCCGGTGAGGACCACCGAGGCGTAGCCGCGCGAGGCCTGCGCGTCCACGACCTTGGTGATCAGCCGGGCCGCGGCGGCCTGGGCCATCAGCTCCTTGTCGCGGTGCACGACGAGCTGCGGAGTGTTCACTTGGCGGCCGCCTTCTTCGCAGGGGCCTTCGCCGGGGCCTTCCTCGCGGGTGCCTTGGCGGCGGCGGTCCTGGCGGCCGCCTTCGCCGTGGCCGGCTCCTCCTCGACGGCGTCGGCCGCCGCCGCCCCGTTCAGCCGGTCCACCCCGTACCGCAGCGCCGACGCGTAGGTGTCGTCCGGGTCGAGCCGGCGCAGCTCCTCCGCGATCAGCTCCGAGGTGTCGCGGCGCTTGAGCGCCACCGCACGGTCGGGCTGGCCCTCGATGGAGAGGGTCGCCAGGGTGCCGTCGGCGCGGTCCAGCGCGATCGGGCCGCAGCTCGTCTCCATGCGGACGGCGGTGAGGCCGGGGCCGGAGGACTTGGACCGCTTGACGGGGACGTCCAGCCGGTCCGCGAGCCACATGGCGAGCAGCTCCACGCTCGGGTTGAACTCCTCGCCCTCCACCTCGACCGCGTTCACGTCACAGATGACCTGGTCGAGGGCGGCGGCCAGCATCGAGCGCCAGGGCGTGATGCGGGTCCAGGAGAGGTCGGTGTCCCCGGGGGTGTAGGCGTCGGCACGCGCGTTGAGCTCGCGTACGGGTGCCTCGGCGGCGTAGGTGTCGGTGACGCGGCGCTGGGCCAGCTTTCCGAGCGGGTCGCTGGCCGGGTCGAGCGGCGCGCTCACCGGCCACCAGACGACGACCGGCGCGTCCGGCAGCAGCAGCGGCAGGACGACCGAGTCGGCGTGGTCGGCGACCTCGCCGTACAGCCGCAGCACGACCGTCTCGCCGGTGCCCGCGTCCGCGCCGACCCGCACCTCGGCGTCGAGGCGCGACTTGGTGCGGTCGCGGGGCGAGCGGGAGACGCGCTTGATGACCACGAGGGTGCGCGAGGGGTGCTCGCGGGAGGCCTCGTTGGCGGCCTTCAGGGCGTCGTAGGCGTTCTCCTCGTCGGTGACGATGACGAGGGTGAGCACCATGCCGACGGCGGGGGTGCCGATGGCGCGGCGGCCCTGCACCAGCGCCTTGTTGATCTTGCTGGCCGTGGTGTCCGTGAGGTCTATCTTCATGGGCGACGCCAGCTCCGTCCGTCTCGCTCGAGCATTTCGTCGGCCTCGACGGGGCCCCACGTGCCCGAGGGGTACTGCGCGGGCTTGCCGTGCTTGTCCCAGTACTGCTCGATCGGGTCGAGGATCTTCCAGGACAGCTCGACCTCCTCGGTGCGCGGGAAGAGGTTCGAGTCGCCCAGCAGGACGTCCAGGATCAGGCGTTCGTACGCCTCCGGGCTCGACTCCGTGAAGGACTCGCCGTAGGCGAAGTCCATGGAGACGTCCCGGATCTCCATCGAGGTGCCGGGCACCTTGGAGCCGAAGCGGACCGTGATGCCCTCGTCGGGCTGGACGCGGATGACGATCGCGTTCTGGCCCAGTTCCTCCGTCGCCGTGTGGTCGAAGGGGGAGTGCGGGGCGCGCTGGAAGACCACGGCGATCTCGGTGACGCGGCGGCCCAGACGCTTGCCGGTACGCAGGTAGAAGGGGACGCCCGCCCAGCGGCGGTTGTCCACCTCGACCTTGATCGCGGCATAGGTGTCGGTCTTCGACTTGGGGTCGATGCCGTCTTCCTGGAGATAGCCGACGGCCTTCTCGCCGCCCTGCCAGCCGGCCGCGTACTGCCCGCGGACGGTGTCGCGTCCCAGGTCCCGGGGGATCCGGACCGCGCCGAGGACCTTGGTCTTCTCGGCGGCGAGGGCGTCCGCGTCGAAGGAGGCGGGCTCCTCCATGGCGGTCAGGGCCATCAGCTGCAGGAGGTGGTTCTGGATGACGTCCCGGGCGGCGCCGATGCCGTCGTAGTAACCGGCGCGGCCGCCGATGCCGATGTCCTCGGCCATGGTGATCTGGACGTGGTCGACGAAGGACCGGTTCCAGATCGGCTCGAACATCGTGTTGGCGAAGCGGAGCGCCAGGATGTTCTGGACGGTCTCCTTGCCGAGGTAGTGGTCGATGCGGAAGACCTGGTCCGAGGCGAAGACCTCGTGCACGACCGTGTTGAGCTCCTCGGCCGACTTCAGGTCGTGGCCGAAGGGCTTCTCGATGACCGCGCGCCGCCAGGAGCCGTTCGACTGGTCCGCCAGGTGATGCTTCTTCAGCTGCTGGATGACCACCGGGAAGGCGGACGGCGGCACGGAGAGGTAGAAGGCGAAGTTGCCGCCCGTGCCCTGTGCCTTGTCCAGCTCGTCGATCGTGGCGCGCAGCCGCTCGAACGCGTCGTCGTCGTCGAAGGTGCCCTGGACGAAACGCATCCCCTGGATGAGCTGCTGCCAGACCTCCTCGCGGAACTCCGTACGGGCGTGTTCCTTGACGGCGTCGTGGACCTCCTGGGCGAAGTCCTCGTTCTTCCACTCGCGGCGGGCGAAGCCGACGAGCGAGAAGCCCGGCGGCAGCAGCCCGCGGTTGGCGAGGTCGTACACGGCGGGCATCAGCTTTTTACGTGACAAATCGCCCGTGACGCCGAAGATGACCAGGCCCGACGGCCCCGCGATACGCGGGAGCCGTCGGTCTGCGGGGTCACGCAGCGGGTTGCTGCTTGACAAGGTTTCAGCCCTCCGAAGGGGCGAGGCGCTTGAGCTCCGCCTCTGTGGACTTGAGCAGGTCGTTCCAGGACGCCGCGAACTTCTCGACGCCCTCGTCCTCCAGGAGCTGGACCACGTCGTCGTACGAGATCCCGAGCTTCTCGACCGCGTCGAGCTCGGCGCGGGACTGCTCGTACGTACCGGCGATGGTGTTGCCGGTGATGTCGCCGTGGTCCTCGGTGGCCTGCAGGGTGGCCTCCGGCATGGTGTTCACCGTGTTCGGCGCCACCAGATCGTCGACGTACAGGGTGTCCTTGTACGCCGGGTCCTTGACGCCGGTCGACGCCCACAGCGGGCGCTGCTTGTTGGCCTGCGCCTTGTCGAGGGCGGCCCAGCGGTCGGAGGAGAAGACCTCCTCGTACGCCTCGTAGGCGAGCCGGGCGTTGGCGAGAGCCGCCTTGCCGCGGGCCGCCTTGGCCTCGGGGGTGCCCAGGGCGTCGAGCCGCTTGTCGATCTCGGTGTCCACGCGGGACACGAAGAAGGACGCCACCGAGTGGATCTTGGAGAGGTCCAGGCCCGCGGCCTTCGCCTTCTCCAGACCCGCCAGGTAGGCGTCCATGACCTCGCGGTAGCGCTCCAGCGAGAAGATCAGCGTGACGTTGACGCTGATGCCCCTGCCGATGACCTCGGTGATCGCGGGCAGGCCCGCCTTCGTCGCCGGGATCTTGATGAGCGTGTTCGGGCGGTCCACCAGCCAGGCCAGCTGCTTGGCCTCGGCGATGGTCGCCGCGGTGTTGTGGGCCAGGCGCGGGTCGACCTCGATGGAGACCCGGCCGTCCTGGCCCTGCGTCGCGTCGAAGACCGGGCGCAGGATGTCGGCGGCGTCACGGACGTCCGCCGTCGTGATCATGCGGATGGCCTCGTCGACGGTGACCTTGCGGGCGGCGAGATCGGCGAGCTGCTGCTCGTAGCCGTCGCCGCTGCTGATCGCCTTCTGGAAGATCGACGGGTTGGTGGTGACGCCCACGACGTGCTGCTGGTCGATCAGTTCGGCGAGATTGCCGGACGTGATCCGCTTGCGCGACAGGTCGTCCAGCCAGATCGCGACGCCTTCCTCGGAGAGGCGCTTGAGTGCGTCTGTCATGGAAATTGCATCTCCTACGTGTCGTATATCAGCGTCAGCGCTGGGCTGCGGCGATCGATTCCCGGGCGGCGCCCGCGACATTCTCGGCAGTGAAGCCGAATTCACGGAAGAGGACCTTGCCGTCGGCCGAAGCACCGAAGTGCTCCAGCGAAACAACGCGTCCCGCGTCCCCGACGAACCGGTGCCAGGTCAGACCGATACCGGCCTCGATCGAGACGCGCGCCTTCACCGACGGCGGCAGGACGCTGTCCCGGTACCCCTGGTCCTGCTCCTCGAACCACTCCACGCACGGCATGGACACGACCCGCGTCGGGACGCCCGCGGCCTGGAGCTGCTCGCGCGCCTCCACCGCCACGTGCACCTCGGAACCGGTGGCGATGAGGATGACCTCCGGCTCCGCGCTCTGCCCGCCGGGCCCTTCGGCCTCGAAGCGGACGTAACCGCCCTTGACCGTGTTCTCGTCGGCCTCGTACGTCGGCACGCCCTGACGGGTCAGCGCGAGGCCGTGCGGAGCGCCCTTGCCGAAGACCTTCGTGTAGCGCCCCAGGATCTCGCGCCAGGCGATCGCGGTCTCGTTGGCGTCCGCGGGACGGACGACGTTGAGGCCGGGGATGGCACGCAGCGAGGCCAGGTGCTCGACCGGCTGGTGGGTCGGGCCGTCCTCACCGAGACCGATGGAGTCGTGCGTCCACACGTACGTCACCGGCAGGTGCATCAGGGCGGACAGACGCACGGCGTTGCGCATGTAGTCGGAGAACACCAGGAAGGTGCCGCCGTAGACACGGGTGTTGCCGTGCAGCGTGATGCCGTTCATCTCCGCGGCCATGGAGTGCTCGCGGATGCCGAAGTGGATCGTGCGGCCGTACGGGTCGGCCTCCGGCAGCGGGTTGTCGGCCGGCAGGAACGAGGAGTTCGGGTCGATCGTCGTGTTGTTCGAGCCCGCGAGGTCGGCGGAGCCGCCCCACAGCTCGGGGATGACCGCACCGAGGGCCTGCAGCACCTTGCCGGACGCGGCACGGGTGGCGACACCCTTGCCCGCCTCGAACGCCGGGAGCTTCTCCTCCCAGCCGGCCGGCAGCTCGCACGCGGCGATCCGGTCGAACTCGGCGGCACGCTCGGGCTGAGCGGTGCGCCACTCCTGGAAGCCCTTCTCCCACTCGGCCTTCGCCTCACGACCGCGGTCGAGAGCCTGGCGGGTGTGCGCGAGAACCTCGCCCGCGACCTCGAAGGACTTCTCCGGGTCGAAGCCCAGGACACGCTTGGTGGCCGCGACCTCGTCCTCGCCGAGCGCCGAGCCGTGCGCGGCCTCGGTGTTCTGCGCGTGCGGAGCGGGCCAGGCGATGATCGAGCGCATCGCGATGAACGACGGCTTGTCCGTCACCTTCTTCGCGGCCTCGATGGCGTTGTAGATCGCGTGCGGGTCCAGGTCGCCGTCCGGCTTCGGAGCGACGCGCTGCACGTGCCAGCCGTACGCCTCGTACCGCTTGACGGTCTCCTCGGAGACCGCCGTCTCGGTGTCGCCCTCGATCGAGATGTGGTTGTCGTCCCACAGCAGGACCAGGTTGCCGAGCTTCTGGTGACCGGCCAGGGAGGACGCCTCGTGCGAGATGCCCTCCTGCAGGCAGCCGTCACCGGCGATCGCGTAGATGAAGTGGTCGAAGGGGGACTCGCCCTGCGCCGTGTCCGGGTCGAACAGACCGCGCTCGTAGCGGGCGGCCATCGCCATGCCCACCGCGTTCGCGACACCCTGGCCGAGCGGGCCGGTCGTGGTCTCCACGCCCGGAGTGTGTCCGTACTCGGGGTGGCCCGGGGTGCGGGAGCCCCACGTCCGGAAGGACTCAAGATCGTCCAGCTCCAGGCCGAACCCGGCCAGGTAGAGCTGCGTGTAGAGGGTCAGGGACGAGTGGCCCGCGGACAGCACGAAGCGGTCACGTCCGGTCCAGTCGGGATCCGCCGGGTCGTGCCGCATCACCTTCTGAAAGAGGGTGTACGCGGCAGGCGCCAGACTCATGGCCGTACCGGGATGGCCGTTTCCGACCTTCTGTACGGCATCGGCGGCCAGGACGCGGGCGGTGTCGACGGCCCGCTGGTCCAACTCGGTCCACTCGAGGTCTGTGGTGGTCGGCTTGGTGCTCACCCTGGGTCAGGGCTCCTCTCCACATGTCACGCATGTCGAATGCCGGTGCACTGGGCGCCCACCGGCCGTTGTCGAGCCTACCCCCGTAGGTACGTGCGTTTTTTCGAGTCATTCCAGACTGCCGGGACTCTCCGGGATCCGCCTCCCGACTGGTCCGTTCCGTGTTCGGCAACTGAATACGGAGCCGCTCGTAAGAGTGCTCAATCGAGCTCCGTCACGCCCGTTGCGCAGGCCCTCTTCCCTCGCCGGCGCGGCCGCTCCCAACACGACCCCACCCCCGCGAAGGCCGAGGTATAGGCAACGTCTACAGTGGCGTGGTACGCGCGAGCCTTTACGGGGAGTTCACACCCGGGGGCTTGCTGGGATGTCTCTGTCAGGGGTGTGCGTGACGGCCGTCGAATCCCGTCCAGCGGGGGTGCTCGGGACGAGCAGCAGCCCAAGCCACCGGCCGTTCGGGGCCCGTGTCAAGGCGTTCGTGGCGCTGACCAAGCCACGAATCATCGAGCTGTTGCTGATCACCACCGTTCCGGTGATGTTCCTGGCCCAGCAGGGTGTGCCCGACCTCAAGCTGGTCCTGCTCACCTGCCTCGGCGGTTTTCTGTCGGCGGGCGGCGCCAACGCGCTGAACATGTACATCGACCGCGACATCGACGCTCTGATGGAGCGCACCTCGCAGCGCCCGCTGGTCACCGGCATGGTCAGCCCACGCGAGTGCCTGGCCTTCGGGATCACGCTGGCGGTCGTCTCGACCCTGCTGTTCGGGCTGACCGTCAACTGGCTGTCCGCCTGGCTGTCACTCGGAGCGCTCCTTTTCTACGTCGTCGTTTACACGATGATCCTCAAGCGGCGCACCTCCCAGAACATCGTCTGGGGCGGCATCGCCGGCTGCCTTCCGGTGCTCATCGGCTGGTCGTCCGTCACCGACTCCATGTCGTGGGCGCCGGTCATCCTCTTCCTCGTCATGTTCTTCTGGACGCCGCCGCACTACTGGCCGCTGTCCATGAAGGTGAAGGACGACTACGCGCGCGTGGGCGTGCCGATGCTCCCGGTCGTCGCCTCCAACAAGGTGGTCGCACGCCAGATCGTCATCTACAGCTGGGTGATGGTCGCGGTCTCGCTGCTGCTCACCCCGCTCGGCTACACGGGCTGGTTCTACACCCTGGTCGCGCTCGGCGCGGGCGGGTTCTGGCTGTGGGAGGCGCACGGTCTGCAGAACCGCGCCAAGGCCGAGGTGGCCGGCGGGAAGCTCAAGGAGATGCGGCTGTTCCACTGGTCCATCACCTATGTGTCGCTCCTGTTCGTGGCGGTCGCGGTGGACCCCTTCCTGCGCTAGTACGGCTCCCTGATCCTTGACGGGCGGGGTACGTGGGCTAAGCCACGTACCCCGCCCGTCGCCGTTTGATCTACCCGTCGGTAGCATCCTGGCCATGGCAGACACGCAGCACGTTGACGAGACCACCGGCGCCGCCCAGGACGTCAAGGCCGAGCGCAAGGCGGCCAAGCTCGCCCAGCGGATCAACGCCTTCGCCAAGGAGCACGGCGGGACCGAGGGGCACGTCGAGTACATCGGACAGCGCGGCGCCCGGATCGTCCTCGTCGGTGCGGACGGTGCCTGGGGGGACGTGATGGCGCCGACCTACACGATTGCCGAAGAGGCCGTGAAGAAGGCCGGGATCACTGTTCACGAGGCGTTCGACGGTGAGTTCGCGGCGAAGGTCAAGACGGGGCCGTACGAGTGGAAGAGGATGGCGGGGATCCAGCTTGGGGCGCCGAGTAACGGCTGACAGCATCTGTTATCTGTCACCTGATAGTTGATATCCGTCATCTGATATCCGACGGCCGATATCCGTCAGCTGTTGTACGGCTTGCGCTTCACCAACACCTGACGCCCGCCTCACCCGTTAGGACCTGAAGAACGCAACGGTCCAGTCGCGGGGAGTCCGGATGATCGAAACGCCGTCCCTGGTGGACCAGTACTGCCACGGCGTACTGAGGACGGAGCTGGGCCTCGGCACCTTCGAGGCCCACCTCGCCAGAACCGAGGGCCCCCCGGCCCCCGGCACCACCTTCTTCGACACCCAGACCGGCTTCGCGGTACGCCGTTGGTGCCCGCCCCTGCTCGGCCTGGAACCGCACTGTCCGCCCGCCCGCTATCTGGCCAGGCGTCGCGAACTCGGCGTCCTGGAGTCGGGTCGCAGACTCCTGCGCGGCAGCGGCATCACGACGTACCTCGTCGACACGGGGCTGCCCGGGGACCTGACGGGACCGGGCGAGATGGCCTCGACCGGCGCGGCCCACGCCCATGAGATCGTCCGCCTGGAGCTGTTGGCGGAACAGGTCGCGGACACCTCGGGCACCGTCGAGTCCTTCCTCGCCAATCTCGCCGAGTCCGTCCACGGAGCCGCCGCGAACGCCGTCGCCTTCACGTCGGTCGCGGGGGGACGGCACGGTCTGGCGCTCGCGCCCGAGCCGCCGGGACCGGGAGAGGTGCGGGGCGCGGCGGGCCGCTGGCTGGCGGGCCGCCGGGTGGGCGGGGCGCTGAGCGACCCGGTCCTGCTGCGGCACTTACTGTGGATCGCGGTCGCCTCGGGCCTGCCCCTCCAGCTCCACGCGGGCCTGGGCGAACCCGGTCTGCGCATCGACCGCACCGACCCCGTCCTGCTCACCGACTTCGCCCGTGCCACGGCGGGGCTCGGCACGGATCTCGTCCTCCTGCACGGCTACCCGTATCACCGTCACGCGGCGCACCTCGCCGGGGTCTTCCCGCACGTCTACGCCGACCTGGGTGCGGCGTTGGTGCGTACGGGAGCCCGGGCGGCGGCCGTCCTCTCCGAGATCCTGGAACTGGCCCCCTTCGGCAAGCTCCTGTTCTCCAGCGGGGCACACGGCCTGCCCGAACTGCACGTCGTCGGCGCGCGCCTGTTCCGCGAGGCGCTCGCCCGGGTGCTGGGCGCCTGGGTCGCCGAGGGCGCCTGGTCGCTGGTGGACGCGCAGCGGGTGGCGGGACTGATCGCGGCGGGGAACGCGCGGCGGGTGTACGGGGTGGAGTGAGCCGGTGCGGATCCCCTACGAACGGCCTACGCGCGCGTGAGCGCCGATTCCGCGGCAGGCCCCGGCAGTTCCGCCGCGGTCCCAGGGCGTTCGCGCAGCGACAGCAGGACCCGCAGGACGCCGATCCACACCAGGCAGGCGCCGAACATGTGGAGGCCGACCAGGGCCTCGGGGAGGTCCGTGAAGTACTGGACGTAGCCGATGACGCCCTGACCGAGCAGGATCAGGAACAGCTCGCGGGTGCGGTCGAGCGGGCCCTTGGGGGCGTCGACGGCCTTGAGGACGAACCACAGGGCGAAGGTCAGCGTGACCACGATCCAGGCCAGCACGGCGTGCAGCTTGGTGACGGTCTCCCAGTTGACGGCCATGCGTTCGACCTCGCTGGAGTCGCCCGCGTGCGGACCCGCGCCGGTGACCACCGTGCCCACCGCGATCAGCAGGATGGCGGCGGCGACCAGGCACCACACGAGCTGCTGCACCGCCTTGCCGACCAGCGGGCGCGGCTCGGCGGAGCCCTCGCGCGTGCGCTGCCACATCACCGTGGCCACCGTGATGAGCGCCGTGGAGAGCAGGAAGTGCGCGGCGACCGTGTAGGGGTTGAGGCCGACCAGGACGACGATGCCGCCGAGGATCGCGTTGCTCATGACGATCCAGAACTGCGCCCAGCCGAGCCGGGTGAGGTCACGGCGCCACGGCTTCTCGGAGCGCGCGGCGATGATCGCCCAGCCGACCGCGGCGCACAGCACGTAGGTCAGCATGCGGTTGGTGAACTCGATGACTCCGTGGAAGCCCATCGCGCTCGTCGTGGTGAGCGAGTCGTCGGTGCACTTGGGCCAGGTCGGGCAGCCGAGGCCCGAGCCGGTCAGCCGTACGGCGCCGCCGGTGACCACGATGACCACCGACATGACGAGCGCGGCGAGGGCCGCTCGTTGCACCGTCCGGGAGGTCGGGGTCCAGCGTTCGGCGATGAGGGCGAGCGGGTTGCGCACGAAGGCTACGGCGTCGGCTCGGGTCACGTTTGGCACGGGCCCCATCGTAGGCGGCCGCTTGTGCACGTCTTCACGAGGCCCCCGCACCTACGCAAATCGCCACCTCACCCCGGGAGTCACTCCCAGCGGAAGAACCTGCCCGCCGCTCCCAGGCCCACGACCGCCCACACGGCCAGGATCCCGAGGTCGCCCCACGGCATGCCCGCCCCGTGCTGGAGCACGTCCCGCAGCCCGTCCGAGAGCGCCGAGATGGGCAGCAGGCCGAGTACGTCCTGGGCGCCCGCCGGGAACTTGTCCATCGGGACGATCACGCCGCCGCCCACGAGGAGCAGCAG
Source organism: Streptomyces sp. NPDC058086 (assembly GCF_042885015.1). Lineage (NCBI taxonomy): Bacteria > Bacillati > Actinomycetota > Actinomycetes > Kitasatosporales > Streptomycetaceae > Streptomyces > Streptomyces sp. NPDC058086. The sequence goes on from NZ_JBHVST010000140.1 coordinate 11,050, forward strand.
GAAGACCAGGTTCGCGGCGGCGAGCGTCGCCTCCGCCTTGAGCGTGCCGGCCATCAGCAGGCCCAGGCCCGAGAAGGCGGCCGTGCCCAGGATCAGCAGGAGCAGGACGGCCAGCGGGTTGCCGTGCGGCGACCAGCCCAGCGAGAAGGCGATCACCGTCAGCAGGACGACCTGGAGGACCTCCGTGACCAGTACGGACGCCGTCTTCGCGGTCATCAGGCCCCAGCGGGGCAGCGGGGAGGCGGCGAGCCGCTTCAGGACCCCGTAGCGCCGTTCGAAGCCGGTGGCGATGGCCTGCCCGGTGAAGGCCGTCGACATCACGGCGAGCGCCAGGATGCCGGGGGCCAGGAAGTCGACCGACTTGCCCTTGCCGGTGTCGATGATGTCGACCGAGCTGAAAAGGACCAGCAGGAGTGTCGGGATGATCACCGTGAGGAGGAGTTGCTCGCCGTTGCGGAGCAGCATCTTCGTCTCGAGCGCGGCCTGCGCGCCGATCATCCGGGGCAGCGGGGCTGCCCCAGGCTTCGGGGTGTAGGTACCGGCGGTGGTCACGAACGCAGCTCCTTGCCGGTCGGTTCCAGGCTGTGTCTTCCCGGGGGACGCTCACTCATGAGCGCAACTCCTTACCCGTGAGCTCCAAAAACACGTCTTCCAGGGTGTGGCGTTCGACCGAGATCTTCTCCGGCATCACACCGTGCTGCGCGCACCAGGAGGCGACCGTCGCCAGCAGCTGCGGATCGATCTTGCCGCCCACCCGGTACGAGCCGGGCGTCAGCTCCGCGGCCGTGCAGTCGGCCGGCAGGGCCTTCAGCAGGGAACCGACGTCGAGCCCCGGACGGCCGGTGAACCGCAGGGTGTTCTCGGCGCCGCCGCGGCACAGCTCCTCGGGGGAGCCCTGCGCGATGACCCTGCCCGCGTCGATGATCGCGACGTCGTCGGCGAGCTGCTCGGCCTCGTCCATGTAGTGCGTGGTGAGGATGACCGAGACGCCGTCGGCGCGCAGATCGCGGACGAGGTCCCAGGTGGCGCGGCGGGCCTGCGGGTCGAGGCCCGCGGTGGGCTCGTCGAGGAAGACCAGTTCGGGGCGGCCGACCACGGCCATCGCGAGCGCGAGGCGCTGCTGCTGTCCGCCCGAGAGCCGCCGGTAGGTCGTGCGGCCGCAGCTGTCGAGGCCGAGCCGTTCGATGAGCGAGTCCACGTCCAGGGGGTGGGCGTGGAGTTTCGCCACATGGCGGAGCATCTCGTCGGCGCGGGCACCGGAGTAGACCCCGCCGGACTGGAGCATCACGCCGATGCGGGAGTGCAGTTGCCCGGACTGTCTCACCGGGTCGAGGCCCAGGACGCGTACCGTGCCGGAATCCGGCTTCCGGTACCCCTCGCAGGTCTCGACCGTGGTCGTCTTGCCCGCCCCGTTGGGGCCCAGTACGGCGGTGATGCCCGCCTCGGCCACCAGGTCGAGGCCGTCCACCGCGGTCTTGTTGCCGTACCGCTTCACCAGGGCCTGGACCTGGACCACGGGCTCGCTTCGCATGAGGCGCAAGTCTAGGGAGCCGGTCGGGTGATCGGTCGGGCGGGGTTCAGGAGGCGGCCCCGGGCATGACCCATTCCTCGCGGGGGCGGTGCAGCGCCAGCCAGCGCTCCGCGTACGCCACCGCGTCGGCCACCGGGAACAGGCGTACGTCGGCCGCGCCCACCCGGCCTCGTACGACGGGGCGGTCCCGTTCGAAGTCGGAGCCCAGTTCGTCGAAGCGGTCGGAGTCGACGGAGACCTCGGTGACGACCTCCCAGCGGGTCGCCCCCTGCGGGGTGCGCACCGGGCGTCCCACCTCGACGAGCGGGGACGGTATGCGGTATTCGGCCAGGTGGAAGCTGGTGCACGTGTCGTAGCCCGCGCCGAGCAGGAGCACCCGGGCACCGAGGGACTCCAGACGGGCCAGTGGGCTCCGCTCACCGAGCCGGCAGTCGGGGGCGTGCCACTCGACGATCTCCGCCGCGCGGGGGCCGAGGGCCGCGAAGGAGGTCTGCGGATGGGCGCTGCGCAGGGCGCCGGGCCAGGTGCGGACGGTCTCGGGGACCACGCCGACCCCGCGGCTGGGTGTCACGAGGGGGTCGTACGCGGGCATCGTCACCCGAATGGGCGACCACCACTCCTCGGGTACGGGCGGATTGCTCCACAGCGCCGGGTCGGAGAGGTCCCCGGACTGGGTGGGGACCACCAGGGTGCCGTCGGGGCCGAGGGCGTCGAGCAGTCCCTGGACGACGGCGACGGCGCCACCGTTGACCCAGCCGAGGGAGCTCAGGGAGGAGTGCGCGAGAAGCGTTTCTCCGGGCTGGACGCCCAGCTCCAGGAGCTGGGCGGCGAGGGTGTCCCGTGTGACGAGTGGGCCGGTCGGAGGGGGTGTCGGCATGGTTCCCGAGTCTTGCGGAGAGCCGGCCTTGAAGCCAGTGAATTGATCGATCAGAGATCGTTTCCGCAGGTCACCTTAGGTATACCTAAGTGATGCAGCGCACCGCCCGCCTCCGGGGGCGCGGCTTGTCAGGCTCCGAGGAATTACGCAACAATGGCGTTGTGAAAAACGTTGGCGAGGCTCGGGAGACCCCCATGGGGGCCCCTCAGGAGGAACTCGCGACCGGTGAGCGTTCGACGCGCAACCGTGTCGCGCGGTCCATCCTGGACCACGGCCCGTCGACCGTGGCCGACCTCGCGGGTCGGCTGGGCCTGACCCAGGCCGCCGTGCGCCGTCATCTCGACGCGCTGGTCGCCGACGACGTGGTGGAAGCACGGGAGCAGCGGGTCTACGGAGCGCGTACGCGCGGCCGCCCCGCCAAGGTGTTCGCCCTGACCGACTGCGGCCGGGACGCCTTCGACCAGTCCTACGACAAGCTCGCCGCGGACGCGATGCGCTGGATCGCGGCGCGCGAGGGCGGGGACGAGGCGGTCGTCGCCTTCGCCCGCGCCCGGATGGCCGCCCAGGCCGAGGCGTACCGCAAGGCCGTCGAGGCCGCCTCGCCGGAGCAGCGCACCGAAGCGTTGGCCAAGGCCCTGAGTGTGGACGGGTACGCTGCTGCCGCGCGTAGCGCACCGGTCGGCGAGCAGCTCTGCCAGCACCACTGCCCGGTCGCTCATGTCGCCGAGCAGTTCCCGCAGCTGTGCGAGGCGGAGACCGAGATCTTCTCCCAGCTGCTCGGCACCCATGTTCAGCGGCTGGCCACCATCGCCCACGGCGACGGTGTGTGCACCACGTTCATCCCCAAGATTTCCAAGATTTCCGAATCCACCCATAACGCATCTGCAAGTACCGCCGGGAGGAACCCCGCATGACGCTCCCCATCGAGGAGACTGCCCACCCTGAGCTCGAGGGTCTGGGTACGTACGAATACGGCTGGGCCGACTCCGACGTGGCCGGTGCCTCTGCCAAGCGCGGTATCAACGAGGACGTCGTCCGCGACATCTCCGCGAAGAAGAACGAGCCGGAGTGGATGACCAAGCTCCGCCTCAAGGGCCTGCGCCTCTTCGAGAAGAAGCCCATGCCCAACTGGGGCTCGGACCTGTCCGGGATCGACTTCGACAACATCAAGTACTTCGTGCGCTCCACGGAGAAGCAGGCGGAGTCCTGGGAGGACCTGCCCGAGGACATCAAGAACACGTACGACAAGCTCGGCATCCCCGAGGCGGAGAAGCAGCGCCTCGTCGCCGGTGTCGCGGCCCAGTACGAGTCCGAGGTCGTCTACCACCAGATCCGCGAGGACCTGGAGGAGCAGGGCGTCATCTTCCTCGACACCGACACCGCCCTCAAGGAGCACCCGGAGCTCTTCAAGGAGTACTTCGGCACCGTCATCCCGGTCGGCGACAACAAGTTCGCGTCGCTGAACACCGCGGTGTGGTCCGGTGGCTCCTTCATCTACGTGCCGAAGGGCGTGCACGTCGAGATCCCGCTCCAGGCCTACTTCCGTATCAACACGGAGAACATGGGCCAGTTCGAGCGGACGCTGATCATCGTCGACGAGGACGCCTACGTCCACTACGTCGAGGGTTGTACGGCGCCGATCTACAAGTCGGACTCCCTGCACTCCGCGGTGGTCGAGATCATCGTGAAGAAGGGCGCCCGCTGCCGCTACACGACCATCCAGAACTGGTCGAACAACGTCTACAACCTGGTCACCAAGCGCGCCGTGGCGTACGAGGGCGCGACCATGGAGTGGATCGACGGCAACATCGGCTCCAAGGTCACCATGAAGTACCCGGCCGTCTACCTGATGGGCGAGCACGCCAAGGGCGAGACCCTCTCCATCGCCTTCGCGGGCGAGGGCCAGCACCAGGACGCCGGCTCCAAGATGGTCCACATGGCGCCGAACACGTCGTCGAACATCGTGTCGAAGTCCGTGGCGCGCGGTGGCGGTCGTACGTCCTACCGCGGTCTGGTCGAGATCGGCGAGGGCGCCCACGGCTCGAAGTCGAACGTGCTGTGCGACGCGCTGCTCGTCGACACCATCTCCCGCTCCGACACCTACCCGTACGTCGACGTCCGTGAGGACGACGTGTCCATGGGCCACGAGGCGACCGTCTCCAAGGTCTCCGAGGACCAGCTCTTCTACCTGATGAGCCGCGGTCTGACGGAGTTCGAGGCGATGGCGATGATCGTGCGCGGCTTTGTCGAGCCGATCGCCAAGGAGCTGCCCATGGAGTACGCGCTTGAACTCAACCGGCTGATCGAGCTGCAGATGGAAGGCGCGGTCGGCTAAGACCCGCCGCCCGGAAAACAGCTGGTGGCCCGCCCCTTCCGGCGGGCCCGAGGATCTCAACTGACGCAGGAAAGAGAGCAGACCGACAGCCATGGCTGAGGCTCAGAACATCCCGGTGGGGTCCACCACCGCCGGCCAGATCGCGGTGGCCGCCGAGTCGACCGTCGCCACGCGCATGAGCGCGCCCCCGTCCTTCGACGTGGCGGACTTCCCGGTCCCCCACGGCCGCGAGGAGGAGTGGCGGTTCACCCCGCTGGAGCGCCTGCGCGGGCTGCACGACGGGACCGCGGTCGCGACCGGCGACGGCCTGAAGGTCGACGTTCAGGCGCCCACGGGCGTCGTCGTGGAGACCGTCGGCCGTGACGACGCGCGCCTCGGCAGGGCGGGCACCCCGGTGGACCGTGTCGCCGCCCAGGCGTACTCCACGTTCGAGAAGGCCGGCGTGATCACCGTCCCCAAGGAGACGGTGCTCACCGAGCCCATCCGCGTCGCGGTGCACGGAGAGGGCGGCGTCGCCTACGGCCACCAGGTCGTGGAGCTCGGAGCCTTCGCCGAGGCCGTCGTCGTCATCGACCACACCGGTGACGCCGTGCTCGCCGCCAACGTCGACTACATCCTGGGCGACGGCGCCAAGCTCACCGTCGTCTCCGTCCAGGACTGGGACGACAAGGCCGTGCACGTGGGCCAGCACAACGCGCTGATCGGCCGGGACGCCACGTTCAAGTCCTTCGTGGTCACGTTCGGCGGCGACCTCGTGCGCCTGCACCCGCGCGTGGCCTACGCCGGCACCGGCGGTGAGGCCGAGCTGTTCGGTCTCTACTTCACGGACGCGGGCCAGCACCAGGAGCACCGTCTGCTGGTCGACCACAACACCCCGCACTGCAAGTCGAACGTCGCCTACAAGGGCGCGCTCCAGGGCGACGGCGCGCACGCCGTGTGGATCGGTGACGTCCTCATCGAGGCCAAGGCCGAGGGCACGGACACGTACGAGATGAACCGCAACCTGGTTCTGACCGACGGCGCCCGCGTCGACTCCGTGCCGAACCTGGAGATCGAGACCGGCGAGATCGTCGGCGCCGGACACGCCTCCGCGACCGGCCGCTTCGACGACGAGCAGCTCTTCTACCTGATGGCCCGCGGCATCCCCGCCGACGAGGCCCGCCGACTGGTGGTCCGCGGGTTCTTCGCCGAGCTCGTGCAGCAGATCGGTGTCGACGACATCGAGCAGCGCCTTCTCGTGAAGATCGACGAGGAGCTGGAGGCGTCGGTCTGATGACCAGCACCTTCGTACGCGCCTGTGGGCTGAGCGAGCTGGAGGAGGACACCCCGAAGCGGGTGGAACTCGACGGCACGCCGGTCTCGGTCGTGAAGACCGAGGGGGAGGTGTTCGCGATCAACGACATCTGCTCGCACGCGAACGTCTCGCTCTCCGAGGGCGAGGTGGAGGACTGCCAGATCGAGTGCTGGCTGCACGGCTCCGCGTTCGACCTGCGCACCGGCAAGCCGTCCGGCCTTCCCGCGACGCGCCCCGTCCCCGTATACCCCGTAAAGATCGAAGGGGACGACGTGCTCGTCTCCCTCACCCAGGAGTCCTGAGGAACCCATGGCAACGCTTGAAATCCACGACCTGCACGTCACCGTCGAGGCCGACAACGCCACGAAGGAGATCCTCAAGGGCGTCGACCTGACCGTGAAGCAGGGCGAGACGCACGCCATCATGGGCCCGAACGGCTCCGGCAAGTCGACCCTCGCCTACTCCCTCGCGGGCCACCCGAAGTACACGATCACCAGCGGCACCGTCACCCTCGACGGCGAGGACGTCCTGGAGATGTCCGTCGACGAGCGCGCCCGCGCGGGCCTGTTCCTGGCGATGCAGTACCCGGTCGAGATCCCCGGTGTCTCCGTCTCCAACTTCCTGCGCACCTCCGCCACGGCCGTCCGCGGCGAGGCCCCCAAGCTGCGCACCTGGGTGAAGGAGGTCAAGGAGACCATGGAGCGCCTCTCCATGGACCCCGCCTTCGCCGAGCGCAACGTGAACGAGGGCTTCTCCGGCGGTGAGAAGAAGCGCCACGAGATCCTCCAGCTGGAGCTGCTCAAGCCGAAGATCGCGATCCTCGACGAGACCGACTCCGGCCTGGACGTCGACGCCCTGCGCGTCGTCTCCGAGGGTGTCAACCGCGTCCGCGAGACCGGCGAGGTCGGCACCCTGCTGATCACGCACTACACGCGCATCCTGCGCTACATCAAGCCCGACTTCGTCCACGTCTTCTCCGGCGGCCGCATCGTCGAGTCCGGCGGCGCCGAGCTCGCCGACAAGCTGGAGAACGAGGGCTACGAGGCTTATGCGAAGCACGAAGTCGACACGAAGGGTGGCGCATCCGCGTGACACAGCTGCCGGGCCTCCTCGACACCGAGGCGATCCGCAAGGACTTCCCCATCCTGGACCGTCAGGTCCACGACGGCAGGAAGCTCGTGTACCTGGACAACGCGGCGACCTCGCAGAAGCCGCGCCAGGTGCTGGACGCCCTGAGTGAGTACTACGAGCGCTACAACGCCAACGTCCACCGCGGTGTGCATGTGCTCGCCGAGGAGGCCACGGCGCTGTACGAAGGCGCGCGCGACAAGGTCGCCGCGTTCATCAACGCGCCGAGCCGCAACGAGGTGATCTTCACCAAGAACGCCTCCGAGTCGCTCAACCTCGTGGCCAACATGCTCGGTTGGGCCGACGAGCCCTACCGGGTCGACCACGAGACCGAGATCGTCATCACCGAGATGGAGCACCACTCCAACATCGTGCCGTGGCAGCTGCTGGCGCAGCGCACGGGCGCGAAGCTGAAGTGGTTCGGTCTCACCGACGACGGCCGCCTCGACCTGTCGAACATCAACGAGATCATCACCGAGAAGACGAAGATCGTCTCCTTCGTGCTGGTGTCGAACATCCTGGGCACCGTGAACCCGGTCGAGGCCATAGTCCGCCGCGCCCAGGAGGTCGGCGCGCTGGTCTGCATCGACGCCTCGCAGGCCGCGCCGCACATGCCGCTGGACGTCCAGGCCCTCCAGGCCGACTTCGTGGCCTTCACCGGCCACAAGATGTGCGGCCCGACGGGCATCGGCGTGCTGTGGGGCCGCCAGGAGCTCCTGGAGGACCTGCCCCCGTTCCTCGGCGGCGGCGAGATGATCGAGACGGTGTCGATGCACTCGTCGACGTACGCCCCGGCACCGCACAAGTTCGAGGCGGGCACCCCGCCGATCGCGCAGGCGGTCGGCCTCGGCGCGGCGATCGACTACCTGAACGCGATCGGCATGGACAAGATCCTCGCCCATGAGCACGCGCTCACCGAGTACGCGGTGAAGCGGCTCGGCGAGGTCCCCGACCTGCGGATCATCGGCCCGACCACGGCCGAGGACCGCGGCGCCGCGATCTCGTTCACCCTGGGTGACATCCACCCGCACGACGTGGGCCAGGTCCTGGACGAACAGGGCATCGCGGTCCGGGTCGGACACCACTGCGCACGCCCGGTCTGCCTGCGGTACGGAATTCCTGCGACCACGCGAGCGTCGTTCTATCTGTACTCCACGCCGGCCGAGATCGACGCGCTGGTGGACGGCCTGGAGCACGTCCGGAACTTCTTCGGCTGAGGGGCTGGCTGAGACGTGAAGCTTGATTCGATGTACCAGGAAGTCATCCTGGACCACTACAAGCACCCCCATGGGCGAGGCTTGCGGGATGGCGATGCCGAGGTGCATCACGTCAACCCGACGTGCGGCGACGAGATCACGCTGCGCGTGAAGTATGACGGCGAGCAGATCGCGGACATCTCGTACGAGGGCCAGGGCTGCTCCATCAGCCAGGCCTCGGCGTCCGTGCTGAACGAGCTCCTCGTCGGCAAGGACGTGTCCGAGGCGCAGAAGATCCAGGAGACCTTCCTGGAGCTCATGCAGTCCAAGGGCAGGATCGAGCCCGACGACGCGATGGAGGAGGTGCTGGAGGACGCGGTCGCGTTCGCTGGTGTCTCCAAGTACCCGGCCCGGGTCAAGTGCGCCCTCCTCAGCTGGATGGCGTGGAAGGACGCGACGGCCCAGGCTCTGGGCGAGAGCGCCGAGAGGAAGACGGCATGAGCGAGAACGAGACCCTGACGACGAAGCCGGCCTCGGAGGAAGAACTCCGTGAGGCGCTGTACGACGTCGTCGACCCCGAGCTGGGCATCGACGTCGTCAACCTCGGCCTGATCTACGGCATCCACATCGACGACGCGAACATCGCGACGATCGACATGACCCTGACGTCCGCGGCCTGCCCGCTCACCGACGTCATCGAGGACCAGGCCAAGTCCGCCACGGACGGCATCGTCAACGAGCTGCGCATCAACTGGGTCTGGATGCCGCCGTGGGGCCCGGACAAGATCACGGACGATGGACGTGAGCAGCTTCGGGCGCTCGGGTTCAACGTCTGAGTCCGCGCACACCTCCGCACACTTCTGTGGCCCCCGGCAGCTCGCCGGGGGCCACAGGTGTTCCTGGGGTCAGGACCAGCCGTTCACCACACGGAACGCCGAGTCCGCGCGGAAGAGCTGACTGTTGTCGTCTCTGTCCAGACGGAGCTGGAAGTTGCGGTGGCGCAGATAGCGGCCCGGGTAGTTGATCGACTCCAGCATGACGGCGCCGGTGTACGGGGACGTCCGGGGACAGAAGGTGGCGTCCTTGCGGAAGAGGTCGGAGCCGTCGTCGCGGTCGGCGCGCAGAGAGAAGTTGCGGTGGCGCAGATAGGCGCCGTCGGCGGTGGTGAAGGAGTAGCAGTTGGCGTTGCCGAGCCCCGCCACCACCTTGAAGCTGGCGTCCCGCTTGGTCGAGCCCGAGCTGCCCGAATCCACCGGATCGAGTCGTACGAAGCCGTTGCTCAGATGCCAGTAGCGGTTCGGGTAGTTGACCGACTGGAGCGACTTCCGCGAGGAGACGGGCTTGGACTCGGGAGGCTTGCTGGACGAGGCGGTCTTCGACGGCTCGGTGGTGCCGGCGACGGGCTTGTCGTCGGACCCCTGTTCCGAGGGCCCCGGCGAGGCCGAGTCCGACGCGGTGGAGGCGGAGCCCGAGCGCCGCGGAGAGGACAGGGCGTTCTTGCCCGCCGGGGCCGTGGTGCTGCCGTCGGCCGAGGCGGAGACGCCGGGTATGAACGGGACGTCCGTGTCGGAGGCCGTGTGGTTCGCCCGGTTCTTCGACGCGGCGTCAGTGTTGCTGTCCAGTACGGCGATCGCGGTCGCCGTGGCGATGAGCACCGCCACCGCGAGTCCGCCGGCCATCCACAGCCGTCGGGTTCCGGGCAGTCGTCCCTCGTCCGGGAACTCCCCGGACTCCCAGGGCACCGGCGGCTCGACGAAGGGAGGCAGTTCCGCCGGATAGGGAGTGCCTTGGGGGGTGGGGCGCCAGGCGGGTTCCTCCGAAGTGGGCACGGGCTGGTCGGCCCCGGGCTCGGGTTCGGGCTCTGGCGTTGTTTCTGGCATGCGCGTTCCTCCAGCGTCGCCCAAGGCGCACGCGGATTCGTCTACTGGTCTCAGCACAAGAGGGGGCGCAGGCACACGGAACGGCGGTAGCCGTGGAGACCCGGTGCGCGACTGGTGAAACAGTAGTGGACTTGGTGACTTCTGAGCAGCCGTTTCCCCACTGATCCCCGGGGCCCCACGGGGATTCATGGGGGTTCATGGGATTTCATGGGCGTGGTGGCTGCACATTGCATTCCCAGTGTGATCCAAGTCCGGGCTCATCGGGGCGCGACAGCGTGAGGTCGTGTCCGCTTCTGTGCAACCCACCCCCACACGTCCGGTGTTCGTCCTCGGCTGCCCCCGCTCGGGAACCACACTTCTCCAGCTGATGCTGCACGCGCATCCACGGATCGCCCTGCCGCCCGAAACGCGCTTCGTACTTCCCGCCCTTCCCGCCTACGAAGGACGGCTGGCCTTCGGCGATCTGGCGGAGCGCGACAACCGGGCCGGGCTCGCGCGCTGGATCACGGGCCGCAAGGAGACCCGCTTGCACGAGCTCGGGCTGGACGCCGGGCGCGTGGCCGAGCGGATCACCGACGGGCCGCCGACCCTCGGTTCGGCGCTAGGTCCTGTCGTCAAATTCCCGTCTGCCCCGCGACGCCATGCACGTACTCTCGCCGCACCGGGCACAGACCCAAGTACGTCCAGTACGTGGGCCTGTGCCCGGCACGCCGAGAGCACGCTCCCCCAAGC
>NZ_JBHVST010000141.1:0-11052 GCF_042885015.1 Streptomyces sp. NPDC058086
ATCACCGAACCGACCCGGCCCGGGCGAGCGCCCAGTCACTTCCATGCCCTCTGCACCGCCACCAGCTGACCCCTGCAAGATCACCAACAGAGTCACGGTGTTGCACGTGGCGGGACACGATCTCGGCCCGGGACGGGGTGGGTGCTCGCCGCAGCGTCGCTCGACGGCTGCTGCGGCCTGGTCGAACGAGCCGCGCACCGCCTCCAGGACGGCCAGGCGCCACAGCCCCATCGAGTGCCGGCCGGCGGGCAGGGCGAGTTGCGCGTCGGTGACGTACACGTTGTGCAGCCCCTTCTGCCGAAAGGCCACCGCTCCACGCGGACCAGGCCGAACAGGCAGGCCAGACGGCGTGCGTGCGTGTACTCGCGATACGGACGCAGACACCCGTCCGGCGGGCCTGTGCCTCCTCGCGTACCGCGCGCAGGTCAAGGTGGTCCTGCATCAGCTGCCGCAGCAGCTCGCAGTTCGGCGGCGTTGGGAAGGGACGGGGTGCCCCGGCTGGGGCTGGTCCTTGCCGCGAAGGACGACGCCGGGCCGCGGCTGTGTCGTGGGTGTGGGGACCCGCTGATGCCGTCGGTGAAGGCGACGGCAGTGTTCCGTTCGACGTTGCGGGAGGCGCTGTTGGATGAGGTGCGAAATAGGTGTCGGCGCTGCCCTCCGTGGCGGCGATGCCCGCGAGTGTCCGGGTGAGGGCATCCGTGGAGGGCATACCGACTTGTGAAGAACCCTGCGCTCGTTCACGTCATGCGGGTGACGTGCCGCCGCTCTGCTGTCATACGACGATCACCCCCGCCCACCGGATGCCGATGTCAGTCCAGAACTTCCTCGACGACGACGATGTGACCGTCGTCCGGGTCGAGGCGTCCTCCGAGCCGATTGAACGCACTGTCCGTGAGGTCAAGGCACTTGGGTTCCTGAGGAGTCCACGCGTAGGTGCCCCGGTCGTTGATTCGGACCACCAGGGACTGTCCGTTGGCGACATTGGTCACCCGTACGCGGGTGCCGAACGGCAATTGCAGCTGACGGCTCAGCGAGGTCGCCGCAGTGTCGGCGTTGTTGTCGAAGAGGTCTCCGTTGGCCGTCAGCGCACCCGAGGGTTCCGGTCCGTAGTGCGTCGCCCAGCATGTGTTGGCCGTTTGCTCGGCACGGGGGGCGTTCCACTTCTGGTTGGCGCCACCGGAACAGCTCCAAATCTGAGCGGGGGTGCCGTTGGCGCTTTGGTAGTCGGTGACGTCGAGGCACTTGTCGGCCTGGGGATTGACGATGTCGTGTGCGGCGTTGACCGTCCACTTCTGGTTGGCACCGCCGGTGCATGTCCACAGCTGTACCTCGGCACCGTCAGCGGTGGAATCGTCGGTCACATCAAGACACTTGCCCAGGGCTCGGATGGTGCCATCGGTACCAATGGTCCACTGCTGGGTCGTGGTGCCGTTGCAGTCGTAGAGCTGGACAGGGGTGCCGTCGGCGGAGCTCGCCTGAGCCGCGTCCAGGCATTTGCCGGCGAGCCCGGTGATGGTGCCGGTCGTGGTCTGGGCCGGGGGAGCGATCGCGGCCTGAGAGGGTGTCGCGGTCGCGGTCTGCGGGGGAGGGACGGATGGGAGGGCCGCGGACGCATCCAACTGTACGTAGTCGCTGTTGCTCTTCTCTACCCGTGCCTTGGCGGGCGCTTTGGCCTCGGGCGTGGGCAAACCGGAGCAGGCGGCGAGGGAGACCAGCCCGGCCCCGGCCAGAATGGCGCCGATCGTATGGCTGACACGTATTTCCTGATTGCTGGATATCAAGTCGAGTACTCCGTGGCAGCGATGGCGAAACGGGTCCTGTCATCCCCGGCAACGCACAGGGTGTTCACCCGGTTCATCCAGCAGAGCGGCCGGACGCGCTTGCATCGGCCCATCTGGCGGTGACCGCGCGCACCAAGGCCCTCGCCGGCCCGGCTGACCGTTGCCGCTGGGGCGCGTCTCGAGTCGTGATCAATCTGCGGGATTCGCCGTCGCGGCGGGGCGGATCGGTAGATCGTCTTGCGTGACGAGAGCGCAACTGAACTGACGGTGAGTGGGAGTTCATCGAGCCGTACTTGCCGATACGGCCTGGTGACGGACAAACTCATCCGCCGCGGCGTCCACACCTCCGTCCAGGCCCTCGAATGAGGTTGATCCCCGGGGGTGGACACCGGGTTTCACGCGACGAGTGACAGCGTATGTGACGTGATCAATTGTTGTTCGTACTCGGCTGGCGCGAGGTAGCCGAGGGCGGAGTGACGGCGGCGCCGGTTGTAGTACGACAGCCACCTGAACAGCTCCAGCCGTGTCTGTGCCTTCGAGGTCCAGCGCCTTCCGTGCAGCAACTCGCACTTGAGGCCCTGGAAGAACGATTCGGCGAGGGCGTTGTCATAACTTGAGCCGACGCGGCCCATGCTGCGGCGGATGCCGTGCCGACGGCAGACCTCGGCGAAGGCGGCCGATCCATATTGCGCGCCCCTGTCCGTGTGGAAGACGACGCGGTGGACCTGGCCGCCGCGGGCGGCCACAGCCATCTCGATCGCGCTTCCAAAGCTCCCCCTCGCACCGCCCGTCGCGGGCAGCAGTCCGCAGACGTTCCGCGATCGCAATCAGGTTCAGGCGTGGATCGATTCGGCGCGCTCCACTGTCTTCGCGGTGGCCAAGCAGTCGACAGATGAGGGATTCGGGACCCACGGCTGGCAGCTCGCCTGGGCACTTGTGTACTACATGCAGCGACAGTGGGATTCCGGACCGAGTAAGTGACCGCACGAGCATGGGTGTGAACCCGAAGCCATGCTCGTGCGTTGATGGTTGATGGGATCAGTCGATTCCGTGAGCCGCCCGGCACATACGCCGCAGCGGATGGGTTGGTCCCTGGATGGCAGTCAAAGGGGACACCATGCTATGGATTACACCTCGTTCAGCTCCGGCCCCAACATATTTCTCCTCGCCTTCCGGTCAAGGGCCGACGCGGTCGCGGAGCCGGCGGGCCAGTTCCGGTATGGCCAGAGAGCTGACGAAGTGGTCGGCAGACTGGTACGTGGGCCTCGCAGGCGGCAGCGCCTCGGGTCGCCGTCCGGCTCTTGTGACCATGGCGGAACCGCCGATTCCGGTGGTTGCCCCGGCCGTTGAGGGCGACGGCTTCCCCGGCCCAGGGGCCGGGGACCTTTCGGCCTCGCACGCTGAGCGCAAGAGCATGACGGCTTTCGGACCCCCGGCCGATGAGCCGGCTGAGCTCTCCGAGGCGTACGGCAACGTGAGGTCACGCCGCGGCGCCGCGCACGCAAACTGCACGAGCCGGAAGCCGGTGAACGGCAAGACCCCGCTGCCGGGTTCCGGTGTGGTCGCCGAGAGCGCGACGCAGAACGGTCGGCACGGCACGGGGCAGACTCGACAGCGCCCGGTGCCGCCGCCGCACCCCACCGCCGATGCCCTCGCGCGCCGGACGGGACTCGCCGCGACGCCGTGCCCCTCTTTCGCTCGCCTGGGTGCCGGTCGGATACCGGGCCCCGGATGCACTACCAAGGCCGGTCTACGGTACCCGCACGTCACCGCCGGGGACGTGGACCGGACCAGCATCATCAGGCCGCAGCACCACAACTGCTCGGTACCGCAGGGTGAATGTTCGTCCACGCAGAGGGGACGGAAGGACACCGATGGAAGATACGGCAACAGGGAGGAGGTCAGGGAGAACAACCAGCACAGCACCTGCCGCCGCCGTTCCCGGGTCTGCGCAGTGGACCTGCTCTTGACGGAACAGCACCGTACGGTGCCCGTCCAGGCACGCGGCGTGCTGTGCTGCATGCCCCCGCTGGGGCAGCAACGGGGCGGCGAAGCCTGATGCCGGTGGACCGTCCGACAAGCAAGAGTCGCGCGGTGGACGGGACCGGGAACGAAGTCGCCGTCGAGGGCGCCGTCGGCAATGCCGGGCAGCGAGCAAGTGCGGCCTCCCAGCCCGTTGCGATCCCCGTACCTGTCCTGGGCAATCCACTGGACCTGGACCCCATGGTCCGCTCCTACGGTGTGCCCCGAAACGGGCTCCCCGACGTGTCGGAACTCATCACCGAGCTGAGACGACACGTGGCGCAGGCCGGCCACCAGGTGTCCGACGACGTCTGGGAGACGCTGCCGGAAAAGCTCCTCCCCAACTACCGCTATCTGCTGGGTGACGGGGAGGAGTCGACGCAGGGCGGGCTGGTGGTCCCGCTGGGACCGGTCGAGGCCCTGATCATCCTGGACCCGCAGCAGCCCCGTAAAGTGACCATCCCTGCGGCCTCGGCGGATTCGGCCTCCGGGGGCTGGGCCGCGGGCGAGACCCTTAACGCCAGCTTTCAGACAGGTGCGCACGTACAGTCACACTCCGGTACAACTGGTACGACCCGGGCCGCGGTGGGGGGGTCGTTCCCCCTTGGTGTGGTGCCTGTCCGGATCGGCGCAGGCCTGTCCATGGTCACCAACGAGTCCCAACGCACTACCCACCACATTGTCGACGCCGAGGCTGGGCATGTTGTGGACAGCCGGGAAGAGTCGACGCCTGTGGCGTACGTGCCCCACTGGTCGTTCAAGACACGTGCCAGCACGGGCCAGGAGTGGGCTTCGCTCGACGCACACCGGGTGACGGCCTCACCGGACGCCAGGCTGGTGCTGTGGCTGCCCAACCACTACCTGGGGCGGGCGCCGGGCGATCAGATTGTGTGGGATCAGGCCGACAGCAAGCGGGTGCCGACGGTCTTCTACGCCTCCGGGCTCACCCATCTGCCCGCCCTGTATGACGCGACGCTGAAGACGCTGCGTGCACAGGGCCTGAAGCTGGACATCGGGAGCACGCTCACCGACGAGCTGCGGCAGAAACTGTGGAATCATGACACTCATCTCGGCCAGGCCGTCAACGATGAGTACGGCTACCGCTTCGCCCTGCACGACAGCGGACGGCCCGTGGCCGTGATCGAAGTGCACTCGGTCCGGCAGCGGCTGAACGACAACACCGAGACGGCACGGGTCGGCGAGACCAGTAACAAAGCGCATATCGAAAATGTGCGGACGGCCATCGACGGCAACGGCGGCACCCATGCCCTGAACCACTCGAGCGCGCTGAGCGGAAGCGTTGCTGTGGACTTCGTTCCCCACGGAGTACCTGCACTCACACTGGGCGTCACCGCCGGCCCGAGCTTTACCTGGTCCAACTCCGACAGCCACAGCGCGGGTCGCACGGGATTGTCGGTGGTGGTGACCCGCTACACGGGCTACACCGGCGCGTACCAGGTTGCACTCGCACACTACGCCGACGTCGCTGTCCGGGGCAGTGATACCAAGGCCCGAACCGATCAGGTGAAGGGCCAAGCCCTGTTGCGTCTGCCCGAACCCGCAGCCTTCGCCCACGGATTCCCGGTGGACCGGGCTGCGCTCGGGAAGGGCCTCGACGACTCCCACCCCCCGGAGGCCCCCGCCGTATCCGCTGCGGGCGAGGGGTTGGCCGAAACGGGCGGCAGCGTCGAAGAGCCCCGGCGGACCACGAGGGTGAACGCCCGTCCGGAAGAGCTGCGCAATGCGGGCCGTCGCCCCGAGGACCCTCACATGAAAGCGCTGCCGGATCCCGTCGCAGACGGCAAGGGCATCGGGATGGGCCTGCCCGAGATCGAACAGCAGACCGTCGACGAAGTCTACGCCGCGATCCGGAGCGAGGTTGAGAAGTACGGCTTCCTGCCCCCGCAGGACAACCCGTTCAAAGGACA
This sequence comes from Streptomyces sp. NPDC058086, assembly GCF_042885015.1. Taxonomy (NCBI): domain Bacteria; kingdom Bacillati; phylum Actinomycetota; class Actinomycetes; order Kitasatosporales; family Streptomycetaceae; genus Streptomyces; species Streptomyces sp. NPDC058086. The sequence continues at coordinate 5,732 of NZ_JBHVST010000141.1, forward strand.
CGGCCCAATGGACCATGGGCCCGACCTCGACAGTCGGATCACAAACGAGGCACTGCTCCGGAAGATGGTCTCCCGGCCTGGCTTCGAGTCGCATTGGAACCAGATGCACCAGGACGGGATGCGCTTCACCCTCCGCCGCCGCCGGGGCTTCGCGAAGACCGATTTCGACATCGACTCCGCCAGAATCACGATAACGGCGGGACCAAACTCCAAGAACCCTCCGAGGTTCAAGCGCAGCACCGACGAGTACCACTCGGTGAACCTGGCCATGGGCATGGACACCGCCGAGCAGTCGGTCGGCGGCGGCAGGAAGATCGCGTTCGGAGTGAAGTTCCGGGCGGCGCTCAGCAAACACTTGTTCGTAACTCCGGTGGGCGTGGAGATGCAACGCACCATCGGCGCCTCCAACGCTGTCGGTTCACTCAACAGCCGGCCCGAACTGCTTGAATTCGGGGGCACTACTGACGAGTTCGAAACGCCCACCGACATCACCGTAACCATCGAGTTCCAACACAGCGGCCTGCAGGGACGGTTGCGGCGCGGCACACGCAACCCTCGTCCGATCAGCCTTCTCGACCAGAAAGTGCTCGCCCGTGTCGTACCGCTGACCGGCGGCGTATCGCAACCTTCGGCGGTTGCCCCACCGCCACACATTCTCGACAACGCTGTCGTGTGCCACCTGGACACCACAGGCGTCCGCACGGCAGCGACCGACGCGCTGCGTGACCTCGTCGGCCCGTCCGCCGAGGCGGACCCCGCGATGAACTCCTTCGCCAGCAACATCGTCATGCGTGCGCACGCCAAGGAGATCTTCAACGGTGAATACACAACGGACCTGCCCTTCGCCTCGGGGATGTTCCGCGACACCCACGGCGCAGTGGACATCTCCGGCAGGATGGGGGAAGCGACCTTCATCGGCGCCACCGACAGTAAGTTCGTGCTCGGCAATATCAAGCTGTGGCTGGCGCAGACCGCCCACAAAGACACCTCGTCGTGGGGCATCAACTGGGGCCAGCTCGACATCAGTGCGGGTGACACGGGAGGGCCGACCGTCGAGACCGGCGGGATAGACCTCAGCCATTGGTGGCAGTGGAACACCTCGGCGGGCCACGGGCGGACCGGTGGCAAGGAGCTGATCCAACTCGACTTCCATCATGCCTACGCCTATTCCATGCCTGTGTCGTTCACCGCGAGCAGTCGGCAGGAGAAGCACGCCAAGCTGCTGCCCAGCAGCCATCGGGGGAGCCAACTGCCACTGGAAAACAAGAAGATGCACTTTTTGCTGTCCGAGCCGGAGGCACTGAGGCACTACGCCGACGGCACGCTTCCGGTCACCGACATCCAGCTGGCCGAGGCGCTCAGCCGCTGGCAGCAAGGAGAGCTGAGGCTCAGCGGCAATGTGGCAGCCGGCGTGCTCACCCGATGGACGACAGAGCGTCCTGACCTGCCTGGCACCGCCCGTCCGGCGCTGGCGCGGCTCCTGTCCCAACTGCACACCACCGGCGCCTCACCGGTGCTGGACCGTGCGGTGCGCGACAGGTTCAACGCGGCCTTCCCCGACGATGCAAGGGTGGATCCCCCAGCGGGCCGGGAAAGGGGGCTCCGTCTGCCCGAGTACCTGACACGTGAGGACCCCGGAGGCAAGGGCCTGGGCCACAGCGGCTTCACATCCCTGACCCATGACAACGGCAAGTCCACTTACCAGATCGTCAAAGAGGTCGTCGACAGGGCGGCACCGGGTCTGCTCGCCGCCGGAGCGGAGCTGTGGACTGCCGACGGCCGGGTCGTCGGCCGGATGCAGGGCGGCATCGACGCCCTGCAGGGGCTGCTGGCGCGGGGCCGGGACCAAGCCATGTGGCAAGACCTGCTCTCCGCGAACGGTCGCTCGTTCTACCTCGTCAACCCGATCGGCTGGGTGCTCTCCGACATCGTGGAGATCAACCTCTCCGACGTCCTGCACTTTCAACGGTTTGACGACTTCAAGCCGGGGACCGGCCTGGAGAACTACGGCCACGGCTACGTCAGTACGTCCGTCGGCCGTTCCAAGGACAACGTGCAGTCGGTCACGGTGGGAAAGCAGAGCGCGGGAAAGGCACACGGCTCGGAAACCGCTGCGCTGAAACTGTCCACGGGCCGGCACCGGGGCACCGACCGGGCGGAGACTGCGGTCAGCGAGCAGACCGTCTACGACTGGGGCGGCCACTACACGGCAAAATTCCGCCATCGTCTGACGGTGAAGGTCCGACGCATCGGTATGGGCGGACGCCCGCTCAATGACGTCCTGGCGAACTCCTACCGTGGCCTGACGGACCGAACCGAACCACTGACGGTCACCGAGCACGGCTCAATGGACCTCCAGGTGCCCAAAGGAATTGCCGAGTCGTCGCCCTTCGTAGGACCGTCCCCGCTGAGCTCCCCAATCCCACTGCCCCAGTGGCGCAAAGAAGAAGGATCCACCATCGTCGAGGTGATGATGGACGGCCTTCTGCCGGAGGCCCGACGGCTGCTGTCGAGGGCCTTCGGGCGGGAGGCTGGCGGTATCACCAAACGGCTGAGCGCCTCGCTGGACGTGCTCCTGTCGCGGTCCCACCTGACGAACCATCTGCAGGAGGCCACAGGCGCCGCGGGCTGCAAACTCGCCAAGAACCTGTTCATGGCGGGGCATTCCTCGAAACGCGCCACACTGTGGCTGCAGGGCGAGTTGTGCGACCTCGAGGTGATCGCCCCGATCGACGGCAGCGGCGCCGGCCGTTACACCAAGCACGAGAGCGGCACCACGGCGTTCAACTCCACTGACCTGTGGCGTAGGGAATTCAGCGTGTCGGGGTCCGGCACTGGAGGGCCCCACTGGCACACGGTGCCCTCGACTGGCGCAAACAGGGCCGACCCGGCGGGCCAGTCAAGCGGAAACACCGACAAACACCGCCGTGAGCAGTTCGTCAAGCCGCAGGGCCGTATGTACCTGGTGCGCATGCGCGCCCGGTGCACTTTGACCGCCGAATTGAAAAAGCACCACTGGTTCCGTAATTCGACCCCGCTCGGGAACTACCACAGCGACCCAGTCACAGGCGACCTATATGCCGAACTCTCAGAGGGAGTCGTCGACGACCTGCGTGCCCGGCTCAACGGGACGGAGAAGAAGACCGCCAAAGGACAACGCCCCTGGAACCCTCCCACCCGCACCGCCGCCCTCGACCTCGGCGCTCTGCTGGACGCCGCAGCGCAGGAGCCCTACGCGGACGTCTCCCGCGCTCACCTCTCTTTGGCGCGCACGATCCGCGCCAAGGTCGGCAAGGACGTTGACGGGCTGGCCCTGTCCGCCGACCCAGAAGACTTCACCCGACGTATCCGCCGCTCCGTGCTGCAATGGGCCCACACCCTGCGAGCCCAGGGGCGGTTCGCCCAACTCCCGCTTCTCCCGGAAGACAGCAAGGACCCCATCGGCGACGCGATCCGGTCGCTCAACAACATGCCTTTGCAGGGGCTGGCGCCGCAGGGGCCCCTGCAGCTCCCGCCGCAGGCGTCCCTGCTCAGCATGGACCCGGTGTACCTGGCACGGAATCTCGCACTCGAGATGAAGATGTGCGTCACCATAGACATCGCCCGCCCGGACGGGACGTCACGTCGGCAGTGGATAAGCCCGGACGGTCGTGTCCACGCCTTCGACCCCGCATCCTTCGACGAAGCGACACTGACGGCCGACGTCGCGCAGCAGAGCGGACTCCTCACGTCGGCATTGCGGCCGAGGGTGGACGCCCTCCAGCTCAGCGCCACCGACTTGGGTGCGCTGTACCGCACCTCCTGGACATGGCCCCGGACATTCGAACAGGCGGTTTCCGCCGAGGTCGACCAGCGTCTGGCCTCCCTGAGCCCGGAACTGCCGGAGCTCTTTGACCGGGCTTGCCAGGCCGACGGCCGCCATCGCCAGGAGCTGGAACGCCTGACGGAGGAGCATGCCACCGCTCAGCAGGCAGCCCACCGATCCAGCGAGAACATCGACAATGTCCGTAAGCGGCGGAACGAAGTGAATCAGAACATGAAAGCCATCGCTGAGGGCACGAGTGCCGACGCCGAGCAGCTCCTGAAACTCGACAGAGAGAAGCACAAGCTGGAGGCCGACCAAGAGAAGCTGGAGGAAGGCCTGCTGATCTTCCAAGAACACGAGAACGCGCTGGCCAGTCAAGTCCATACGAAGAAAACGCAGCTGCGCAACATCGCGAGTTGGTTCGACGAGGTGCGTGACCTCACTCGTCCCAACGTCGGCGGCCCGCAGGCCGAACGTGTGAACAATGCGATGGTCACCGGCAACGAGATGTTTGGTCCGCGCCCACCCACCCTCGCCAGCGTCGCACGGACAATTCCGGTACCGAGTCGAACTCGGCAGACGTCGATCCTGAACGAGGGGGGTGAGCTGCCGGCATTCCAGGCAGGGGAGGCTGACCGGGCGAGGCCGGAGGACTCAGGGAGCCCGGTGGCCGGGGCAGGTTCACCGGCGAGCGGCTCGATGGGGCGGGCCTGCGAGCCCGCGAGCCCGCGGAGCAAATAGCGGCGGGTTTTCGTCCAGTCACCGCCCTACCCGGCCAGGACAGCGTCCATCGGCCACATGACGAGCCATACCACCGGCTGCGTCCTGAACCCGAACCCGGATGGCGCACGTCGAGTAAGAGAAGGTTTCAGTCCTCGGAGTCGGCACGAAAGCGGTGCACGGCCTTGCCACCACGGAGACATGAACAACCACATTGCCCGATCCGAATTCCCCGCGCGGGCAACGGCCTGACACAGCAGCGAACGCCTCCATAACCCACCATGGATTCGCTCCAGAACGCGAGGAGATGCGCCCAGCTGAGAGCCTTGCCCGCGCGTCACCCCTTCTGTTCGCACGCCCCTAAGTCTCTATATGAACGAAGCACCCGGGACCAGGAGGAACATCATGTCCACGCCACCCCAGCCTGAGACACCTGACTATCACCGTAGTCTCGCCGAGCAACTCATCGCCATGGACTCCAGCCCATCCCCCACTGGAGAACAATTGATGGCCGCTGCCGAGATCATAGAGTTGGGCGAAGCGGACCGCCTGCAAGTCATCAAGGCGGTAGAGGAAGAGCTACAGAACAACGAGTCTTCGTACTTTACCAGAGAAATGCCCAATGTCGCCTCCCTGCTGCATAATGATAGGGAAACATGGCCGAAAAACTTGGGGTTTATTCAGCCCGAGCTGCAAGGCCAACCTCGCATCACGCAAGGATCGCCAAGCGTCGCTTCTGCTGCTGCCGCCGGGGCTTCCGGCGGTGCGGTAAGGACCGTAGCGCCGTCACAGAATT
>NZ_JBHVST010000141.1:11151-21912 GCF_042885015.1 Streptomyces sp. NPDC058086
TTTCCTGCTGGGCCGCGGCCGCAAGCCATGTCTGACAACGGGCCATCGAAAGCATCCGCCCAGACGGTCAGCGTCAGGGAGCTGGGTCGTATCCTCTCAGGGCTAGCAGACATCGCTTCCACTGCTGCCGCCAGGGCTTCCGGCGGTGCGGTAAGGACCGTAGCGCCGTCACAGAATTTTCCTGCTGGGCCGCGGCCGCAAGCCATGTCTGACAACGGGCCATCGAAAGCATCCGCCCAGACGGTCAGCGTCAGGGAGCTGGGTCGTATCCTCGCAGGGCAAAGAGACATCGCTTCCACTGCTGCCGCCAGGACTTCCGGAGTAACGCAACCCACGAGCTCCCCCACCCCTGCAACGGCCGCACCGATAGGGATGAGCAGCAGGCCTACGCGGTCTCAAGGCGGTAGCCGGTGATCCACGTGGCGATCTTCGGCCGGGGCCCGGCTCGGAGAGGTTTGCCGCGGCTCCCGGACTGCGATGCGAGGCGTCGTGGTCGTATTGGCGAGAGTCATCCTCGCTGCTGCCGCCACGCCATACCCGTGCCCAGCCCGTCAATGTGAACCGGCAACAGCGGTCACGGGCACAACGCATACGCCGAGCAGATAGTTCAGTGTGAACTGAATCTCATTTTATCCTTGATACTCGGATGAATCTCGCTCTACCGTCAGCGTCATCAAACGATGCCTCCGGCAGGAGACTGTCGGGGGTTCCCTCTGGAAATGGAGCTGACATGAACTGCACCACGGCTACAGCGATTGCAGAGCAGATCCTTGAGGGCGACCGGGACGTCGACATTCCCGAGCTCGCCGGCCAGGTCGACTACACCGTGACCAATGAACAAGGTGGCGGTCCGGGCAACAACGCGTACTGCTGAGCGGGTCTGACCAGGACCGTCGAGTGTGTCCCTAACCCCCTGACTTAAACGCTTGCGAAGCGCGGGCCGTGGGTGCCAGGAGCATGGGCGGATCATTCTCTCGCCGCAATGCTCCGGTGCTCACGGCTCCAGGTCTGATATCCGAAGGTTTTGTGAGTCATGGTTGTCATTGACGTCACCCGGGCCTACGAGGACCTGCTGTCCCGGGAAGAGGAGATTACGGCAGCGGTACGAACGTCCGTGGGCCTGCTCGGCGACGATTATCCCGCGCTCGCAGACGCTGTCGCGCGACTTCTTCACAGCGACGGCAGCAGGGCCAGCGTCTTCCGGCTGCTGCCATTTCCTGTGCTGGGCGCTCTTGGCGGCGACCCCGACCGTGCACTGCCGATCGTCGTCGCTTCCCGGATCTGGTGGACGGGAGCGGAGGTCTTCGACGATCTGGCGGATGGCCAGTACAACGCCGCTGCGACCGGGGTGCCGACAGCCCAGGCGAGCATAGCCAGTGCGGCGTGCCTCGCCCTTGTCCCTCTGACGGTGCTCGACCAGCAGGTACAGCCCCCTCATCTCAGATCAAGCTGGGTGCGGGAGTGCGTTGACAGCTCGCTGCATGCCGCCGAGGGCCAGCTGGCCGACGTCTCCGCGGACTCCGGTTTCCCCTCATGGGCCACAGTGATGAGGACGTACGCCGGCAAGTCCGGGGCACCGTATGCCAGGGACGCGGCGATGTCCGCCCAGCTGTCCGGTGCAGGCGGGGAGTTGCTGCGCGGATGGCGGGCCTTTGGCCGGCTCTTCGGCGTACTGCGCCAACTGGCCAACGACCGGGCCGCAGAGTCGGCCGATGCCGACGAGGATCTGATCAACGGTACGCGCACCCTGCTGCTCGCTCATGCGGCTGAGTCAGCGGCCGGAACCGCTGAATTGGACACGTTGACGTCGCTTCGAGTGCGGGCACGGCACGATCCTGCGGCGCGAGTGGCCTTCGGTGAGCGGCTCAACACTCCAGACATTTCGGCCACGTACAACCAGCGCATTCGCTCGGTGCACCGGCACATGTGCGTTCTGCTTGAAAAGCTGGCTCCCCCTTCTGAGGACAGAGACCTGATCCGATGGATGCTCGACGAGTCGGCCAAGGCATCGCGACTGAGTGGAACGGAGGACACGGCGTGATTCCGGACAGTCGTGTTCAGGAGCTGCGCCGCATGGCGGCAGCCATGGGGCCAGATGTGTCGATTTCAGCGAGCGTGCTTACCCGGCTCACCGACGACGTCGTGGCACGGGGCCCCATCGGCCAACTGATCGGTAACCATCCCGACGCATGCGAGCCCTTGTTCTGCCTAAGGGCCCTGGCGGGCGTGCGCTGGCTGGTGCTCACCGGACACGCACCGCATCTGGCTGCGCATCTGGAGCACGTCACACCCAACCTCGGTAACGCCGCGTACATCGAACGCACATGGACGTTGTTCCGACAGGCGCTGTTGACTCACCCGGACGAGATTCTGGCGGCCATGGACCGACCGGTTCAGCAGCACCAGCCGGATCGCGCCGGGGCTCTCCTGCGAGGGCTCGGCATGCTGAGGGCGCCCCGGATCAGGTTGCTCGAGCTCGGGGCGTGCGCCGGCCTCAACCTTCTGCTCGATCGCTACCGCTGGTTCGGTCCGGGTTGGGAGTGGGGAGATGCGAACTCACCGGTCAGACTGGCGACGACCGGACCGGCGCCAGGAGACTTCGGGATCGTGGACCGCGCCGGGTGCGACCTGGCACCCCGCGATGCCGCGGATCCTGAGGACGCGAGGATACTGCGCTCGTTCCTACCGCCTGAGCGTGACATCGAGCAGATGGACCTCGATGACGCCATCGCACTCGCGTCCCGGACCGGGCTGCGCATCGACAAGGCAGACGCCATTGACTGGCTCGTTGCGAAACTCTCGGCTGCAAACGACGAACCGGGCCTACTCACCGTGGTGTGGCACAGCCTGTTCTGGTGGTACCTTCCGCCGGAAAAACAGGCGGCAATCGACAGGATCCTCGCCATGGCGTCACGCCGTATACAGCTGGCCAGAGTGGCGTTCGAGCCCGACAGCTGGTCGGGAGCGCCGCGGCTTCAAGTGCACGTCTACTCATGACACATCACGACTTCGGCAACCGTCACCGTCCCAGGAAGGCGCCACTGCGCTCATGAGTGCGTCGAACATCCCGCTGCATCTGCGCAGGAACCGTTTCGCTCTTACCGAAGAACTCGCAGGGCTGCGCGCCCATGAGCCCGTCACCCACGTCACTTTGCCTTCCGGCGCCACGGCATGGCTGGTCACCCGGTACGAGCACGTGCGCCAGGTACTGCAGGACACGGTGCGCTTCGGCAACGACGGCCGGGCGGTGCCGGATCCATCGAGCATCGGTGCCGACATGGCGCCGTCCAACCGCCAGACAAGGCACGGAGACCTCACCGCTTACGACCCACCTGAGCACGGAAGGCTGCGCCGCGTGATCGCCACGGGCTTCACCGCTCGGCGGGTCCAGAGGCTGCGTCCACGCATCGAGAGCATCGTCGCGACCGCCCTGGACGCGATGGAAAAGGCCGGACCCCCTGCCGATCTCGTACAGTGCTTCGCACTGCCCATCCCGTCCATGGTGATCTGCGAACTACTCGGGGTGCCGTATGCGGACCGCGCAGAATTCCAGCAGCGCACCGTCACACGTTTCGACGGCACCCGTGACATGCGCACACGCATGGCCGCGGAAGCGTCCTCCCTGAAGTACATGGCCGGCCTCGTCGCCCGCAAACGCGCCGACCCTGACGAGGCGCTGCTCGGCACCCTTGTGCGTGAGCACGGTGAAGAAGTGGACGACCGTGAACTTGTCGGCATAGGAGATCTGCTGCTGCTCGGCGGACACGAGACGACCGCCAACATGCTGGCTCTGGGGAGCCTGTTCCTGCTCGAGAACCCCGAGCACGCCGAATCCGCACGCGACGCCGAGCGCATCGACGAAATGGTTGAGGAACTACTGCGCTATCTCTCCGTCGTCCAAAGCGGCGTGCCCCGGTTCGCGCGGGAGGACGTGACCCTGGCCGGCCAGCACATAAGGCGCGGCGAACTGCTGCTGTGCTCCCTGCCCTCCGCCAACCACGACGACGCGCTGACACCGGAGGCGGAGCGCTTCGACGCCACGCGGCGCACCGCGCATCTTGCCTTCGGTCATGGAATCCACTACTGCATCGGAGCACCGCTGGCCCGCTTGGAAATGCGGCTCGCCTACCCAGCGCTGCTGCGCCGCTTCCCCGGCCTGGGCCTCGCCGTGGCGTCCGACGAGGTCGCCTTCCGTCCTTCGTCGGTCTTCTACGGCCTGCGAGAGCTTCCCGTCACATGGTGAGCGCGTTCCGCCTCACCCGCCCGCTGCGCCAGGGTGTGGGCCCAGGTTGAGAGGCATGTGAGAAATGACAGTTCTGGACCCGGAATCCACAGAGGGACGGCTCATCAGGGCTCTTCTGCGCATACGTGGACCCTTCACCGCGGATCAGCTCCACGTGACGGCTGGCAGGCCGACCATGGAACGATCGCGCACCGCTTTCAGCCAGTTGGAGAGCGACCAGTTCATCCGCCCCGGCCACGCCAGCGCGCAGTCACATCAGATCTACTCAGCGACCCCGAAGGGACTGGCATGGGCTCGTGGGCTGGAAGACCGCGTCGCCAGGCGTCAGGCACTCGTGAAGAGTCCCGACCACCCGTATGGCAGGCTCTTGGCCGCCATGTCTGAGGCTCCCGTGAAACCAACCCAACCCCATGCGCGGCCAACGCCGTCGGCCCCTGCCCGCAACGAGCCGCTGATCAAAGCACGGGGTCTTGCACGGCAGTTCCGCCAGCGAGGACGTAACGGCACGACGGTGCACGCTGTTCGGGGCGTCGACATCACCGTCACTCGTGGTGAGCTGGTGGGCTTTCTCGGGCCGAACGGCGCGGGCAAAACAACGACTTTGCGCATGCTGACAACGCTGCTGCGGCCGACCGCCGGCACAGCCGTCGTCGCCGGATGCGACCTGTTGAGCAACCCGCGGGGGGTACGCCGCCGGATCGGTTACGTGGCCCAGGGAAGTGGCTGCTCACCCGAGAGCACGATCGAGGAAGAGCTGCGGATACAGGGCCGACTGCACGGCCTGTCCAAGTCCGACGCCATCGCACGCAGTGCTGAACTCCTCGGGCAACTCGACCTCCTGGGGCTGGAGCGAAGACAGATCCGAACCCTGTCCGGCGGCCAGCGTCGACGACTCGACATCGCGCTGGGCCTGGTGCAGATGCCTGAACTCGTCTTCCTGGACGAGCCGACCACCGGGCTGGATCCGCAGAGCCGGGCGAACCTGTGGGACCACATCCGCCGACTACGAGCCGAGCAAGGCGTGACCGCCTTCCTGACCACCCACTACCTGGACGAAGCCGACGCTCTTTGCGACCGGATCCTCATCATGGACAACGGGCGAATCATCGCCGAAGGAACACCAGACACTCTCAAAGCCAGAGTCTCCGGTGACGTGCTGGAACTCCGCTCAATGCCTGAGCACATCGCAGCCGCAGCCGAGATCGCGGGTCGTCTGGACGGGGCCCGCGACGTATCCGCCGCAGACGGACTGGTCCGCCTGCGGGTACCCCGCGGCGACATCGCCCTACCGGTCCTCTTGCGGGCACTGGAAACCGCACAGATATCGGCAACGTCCATCCAGGTCAACCGGCCGAGCCTGGACGACGTATTCCTCGCACTCACCGGCCACAGGCTACGCGAGGGCCAACGCGCCGCAACCCCGCGAGCTCTGCAGGAGGAACCGGGCAATGCATGACATCTGGCTGATCTTCTGCCGCGAGTTGAGCCACCGCCTCCGCCATCCGGTATGGGTGATCATGGGCCTCGTCCAGCCAGTGTTGTACATGTTCTTCTTCGGTCCGCTGGTCCAGAAGTTCGTCGCCCACACCCCCGGGTTCCCGCCCGGAGGCATTTGGACCATCTTCGCACCAGCCCTGATGGTCCAGATGGTCATCATCGGCAGCACCTTCGTCGGCGTGAACCTGCTCGTGGAATACAGGGCTGGCGTGCTTGAACGGTTCCGCGTGACGCCGGCCAGCCCCGTGGCACTCCTCCTGGGCAAAGTGCTCACCGTGGCCACCACTGTGCTTATCCAGTCGTGCCTGATCGTCCTCGTGTGCCACCTGGCGTTCGGGCTCAACCCATCCCTCGCGGGCATGAGCCTGTGTCTGCTCATCGTCGGCCTCCTGTCCATGTCGCTCGCCTCCTGCTCCTACGCGATCGCGCTGCGCGTCAAGAACGAGGACGGCGTGCAAGCGCTGCTCAACGCCCTCGTGCTGCCGCTGTTCCTCCTGTCCGGGACCCTGCTGCCGATTACCGCGGAGTTGGCGCCTGGATGGCTGTGGTACCTGTCCCGGATAAACCCGGTGGCGTATGTCATGGACGCTGGCCGGGCAAGTTTCCGTGGCGACTTCGCCGCGGCCGCACTGCCCTCCGGCCTGATCGCGCTCGCGGTCATGACCACGATCTCCCTTTGGTGGGGGGTATGGACATTTTCGAGGGAGAACAACTGAAGCCACTTGCGCAGGTCGCTGGGGCAGTGAGCCTCTTCAGCGTTGCCGCTCGAGGGTGAGGGCAGCGGCGGAGATTGACGACATTCGATTCGGGCTGCATCGGGCCCTGTGGAAGATCCGCCAGGACTTCAATCGTGCGATGCCGCGCTCGACCCGCGCGCGTGCCGCGGACAGCGCGCGGCTGCCAGATCGCTGGGTCGGGGTGAGGTCGCGGTCAGGCGGACGTCTAGGGCGTTTCTGATGGCTCTTGGACGGTGTCGCGGAGCCAGATGACGATCGCTGCGACGGTCAGGGTGCCGTTGAAGATGTAGTCGCGCTTGTCGTACCGGCTGGCCACCGCGCGGAACTGCTTCCACTTGTTCACGCACCGCTCTACCGCGTTGCGGCGGCGGTACTGGGCCTTGTCGAAGGCCGGGGGCCGGCCTCCGGCCCGTCCCCGGCGCTTGCGGTGGGCCCGCTGGTCATCCGGCTGCGCGATGGTGGCCTTGATCCCACGTCGGCGCAGGTAGGCACGATTGTCGCGGCTTGAGTACGCCTAATAGGCATGTGGGTTGGCCGGTTGGGTCGGTCGGCAGGGGCCAGAGCGAGACGTCTGGGATATACGCAGCGCCAGGAGTGCTTCGACAAGACGGACGCGGTTCAGGTCCCTGCCATGTCGGCTCCAGTCGCCGTACCGTGCCGTGATTCGAGCCATTCCCAGGGCCACTTCCCAATCAGCCAGAGCCGTCGAGTTCTTGACGAGAGTGAGGGTCCCTGAGTAGGGCTGGGGCCACGGACGGCTGATGGGGTGGTGCGCCCGCGAGCGCTTCTATTAGGTCGCCGGGTGGTCCTGCCGCGGCTCGATGCCGACGGACAGCGAAGCCTTGGAAAGGAGCGAGTGGTGCACGCAACCTGCGGAATCGACTGGGCCGAGGACCACCACGATGTCGTCGTGGTCGACTCCGGCGCCCAACTGCTCGGCAAACTCAGGATCAGCGATGACGCGGCGGGCTTCCAGGACCTGCTGCACCTGCTCGCCGAGCACGGTGACAGCCCGGACGATCCCATCCCGGTCGCGATCGAGACCTCCCGGGGACTCCTGGTTGCCTGCTTGCGGGCCTCCCGACGCCGGGTCTATGCCATCAATCCGATGGCTGTCGCCCGATACCGTGACCGGCACGCTGTCTCCCGGAAGAAGTCCGACCACCAGGACGCCGTCGTCCTGGCGAACATCCTGCGCACGGACACCGAGTTCCACCGTCCGCTGCCAAGCGACTCCGACCTGGTCAGGGCGATTGCCCTCCTCGCGCGGGCTCAGCAGGACGCGGTCTGGGACCGCACCCGCGCCCACAACCGGCTGCGATCGCACCTGCGCGAGTACTACCCCGCTATCCTCGAGGCGTTCGCAACAAAGCGTGAGCGGCTGCTGTCCCGGGAGGCCCGCACGATCCTGGCGATCGCGCCCACTCCGGCCGAGGCCGCCCGGCTGACCCGAGGACGGCTGCGGACCGCCGTCACCAGAGCCGGACGCCAACGCCGCATCGAGGCCGAGACCGACCGGTTGCTTGAAGTGTTCCGCCGGACCTGGCTCCGCCAGCCCGCCCTGGTCGAGAAAGCGATGGGACGCCAGACACTTGCCCTCCTCGCCCAGCTCGACGCAGCCTGCCTGGCATGCGATGACCTCGCATCCGACACCGAAGAGCTGTTCCTGCAACATCCCGACGCGGAGATCATCACGAGCTTCCCCGGCCTGGCTGTGCTCACCGGCGCGCGGATACTCGCTGAGATCGGTGACGACCGTGCCCGGTTCACCCACGCTGGCAATCTGAAGGCCTATGCGGGAAGCGCACCAGTGACCCGTGAGTCAGGCAAGAGCCGCCACGTCACCCACCGCCGGATCAAGAACAGCCGGCTGGCCGCGACCGGTCGACATTGGGCCTTCGCGGCGCTGACCGCCTCACCCGGCGCACATGCCCACTACAACCGCCGCCGGGACACCGGCGACCGCTACCACGCCGCCCTCCGCAATCTGTTCAACCGCATGCTCGGCCAGCTCCACCACTGCCTGACAAACCGCCAGAAGTTCGACGAAGCGATCGCCTTCAGCACCCCCGCATCAGCCCCGCTCGCGGCAGCTGCTTGACCCGACAGCTGCATGGGGTGTCTTGTCGCCGCGCACGCGGTCCGGTCGGCTCCGCGGCCGACCCGGACCGCGCCGCCGGATGCGTAAGCCGGCCAGCACGGGGACGAACATCGGGCTGTCACCCCGCTGGCCGGGCGAAGTCCGCCAGGTCAGCGGGCGGGCCCGGTCGTCGGACAGCAGATGAACCTTGCTGGTCAGCCCGCCTCGTGAACGCCCCAATGCCTCGCGCCCATCAACCTCCTCACGCGCCCCGCCCCCTTTTGCGGGTAGTCGGCCGGGGGCCGGCGCGGCGCTCCGGCGGCGTGCTGATGCGCCCGGCAGGAGGTCGAGTCGATGTTCACCGCCCACTCCGTGCGCTCGGCGTCGCGGGCCAGCGCGCCGTCCGGATCGCCGGCATCGGCCTCGATCTGCAGCTCTTCGAGGACGGTCTTCCAAGTGCCGTCCGCCGACCAGCGGCGATGCCGCTCATAGACGGTCTGCCACGGACCGTACTGCTCGGGCAGGTCCGGCCACGGCACGCCGGTCCGGGCCCTGAACAGCACCCCGTTGATCACCTTGCGGTGATCCGCCCACCGCCCGCCGGGCTTGCCGCCGACAGGAAGTAACTGCTCGATCGTCCGCCACTGCGCATCGGTCAACTCATGACGCCGCACCATAAGGCGCGTCTGCCCAGACCCAGCGCTGATCCACCCACCACACCAAGAGCCATCAGAAACGCCCTAGGGGCGCCGTCACCCATGGGCCGGCTCCCATGTAAGCGCGGTCGGCGGGAACGCCCTGGCGTTCACAGATCCGTTTGATCCGGTAGGTGCGGGCCGCGGTCGAGTCGTTTGTGCGGCCGGGCAGCGCCCGCGAGAACCACAGCGATGTTCCATGGGGCCGCCACGACCTGCACCTTCACCCCGTGACGGTGATGCTTCATCGAGTAGTACGGCTCATCCGCCGCGATGCGGTCGGTGGCGATCAAGGTGCCGTCGAGGATGACGAACCCCTCCGGCGGCAGCTCGCGCAGAGCCTCGTGCAGGCTCGGAGCGCGCTCGGCGAGGAACTCGACCGTCTCGGTCACTGTACCGGCCGGCGGTGGAGACGCCGAATCCTGCAGCGACCTGGGCCACGGTCTCGTTCTTGCGCAGGTGGACCAGGACGAGCAGATTTCGCCGGAAGCAGTCCTTGTGCCAAGGGGAGTTCAGCTCACACCTTCGGGCGTAAATGAGCCAGGAGACGTGCTCAACGACCTCGTGCGGGACGTCGAGCATGGCTCGATACGGGACCAACAGGGCTCCTGCGTCGAGACGTTGGCGAGTGAGATCACCACGCATCGACCAGGAGCCCTGCCGCGTCACGGCCCCCGACCACCATTCGCCATCAGCCGCGACCGCGGATGAGAAGCGCTCACGGAGATGTCCGTTTCCTAACCTGGTATTAGCAGGTCGAGGGCCATCAGCCTGAAATGAGGACTCTGCGTAAGCGGTCGGGCAACGGTCACTGTGACCATTGCCCCGAACAGAAGCCGCTGCGGGTTGTGCGGCACAAGTGAGAGAAGCGGCCAACGCAGTGGCAGCGGTCCGCACCACCGTCACCCGGAACCCTGGAGAGCAAGTCCCACTCACGTCAGAGATCAATCGCTCATCGACTCGGCCCAGGAACCTTCTTCCTGAGGACGTTCGACCGTCGCGCAGTAGGTGTAGGTGTAGGTGTAGGTGTAGGTGTCTGTGACGGCTGGCGCGGCGCGGCCGATGTACCAGGGACCACCAGGGCGGCTGCATCTGCAAGTCGCCCAAATCGCCTCGTCACCAGCTTGGGGATATCACTTGCTTTGGGCTGAAATCCGTCAAAGCCAGAGGGCGGTTGGGGCTTCGGCGCCGGACGCGGATTTCCGAAATTCTCCCCCTCGAAAAGAGGTTGCTGCGCTGCGGAAGGTTCGGGAGCCACCGACTCGTGTGACCGAGGTAGATTCATGTAGGTACCGTAAAAAGCCGACGCCATGGAATCGCGCTCTCTTTCGGGTGTGCTGCTCATATCTGACTCACTCCCTGTAGGGATTCTCGCCTCAAAGGGAAGAACGCAAGATTCGACCTTTCGGTTCAACGGGCGTTACCCCAAGGCCGGGTAGTTAAACTACCCCGCCATGGGGTTACTCCCACAACAAACCCCTCCGCAACCATGTGCCAGCCCAAATGCAC
>NZ_JBHVST010000142.1:0-21373 GCF_042885015.1 Streptomyces sp. NPDC058086
AGCGTGATCGTCGGCGCGAAGCGTCCCGACCAGCTCACCGAGAACCTCGCCGCCGTCGACCTGGTCCTCACCCAGGAGGACCTGGCGGACCTGGACGCGGTCAGCGCAGTACCGGACCCCTATCCCGACTGGGGTCAGGGCCGGCCCGACGACCGCCTGCCCCTGAAGTCCTGACCCGGCGCCGACCGCGACCGGCGTACGCCGGAAGTCGGCCGAACGCCGGTCCCGACGGCCGCTTTCGTCTGAACCAGCGCCCATCTCGGTCACGTTCCCAACCGGAGAACTCCTTGCCCCACAATACGCAGGCGACACAACAGAGCAACCATTCAGAGGGCAACAGGAAACGCGCGAAGACGATGGGGCCAGAGGCCCTCAGCGCGGCTGCCGCGAAGTTCCACAGGCTGGTGCTGGAACCTTCTTGGCGGTAGTGGAGGAGACAAGAGCGCCAGCTGCTCGAGCCGATGCCTCGTACCGTCTGCGTCCGGCGACATGGGGCACACAAAACCCCGTTGCCTCAGCGGCCGCCCTGATGCCGGCCGTGGGAAGTGCATCGACCTCTGGTCCCACCCTGCCAGGCATCAGGGTGATTTTCCCCCAAATGGACAGCCCAGCATGGACCTGGCATAGGACAGGAAACCAGAGCATGCCCAGCCGCTGGCGGAGCTCACTCTCTTTGGCCCACACCCCGGCTCCGCCGGCCGCGTCGGCCGGCCCGAGCCGGCATTCGAGCCCTGGAGGAGGTCCGCGATGCACGTCCCGGATCACTGCCTAGGGCCCTGACCGTGGCTCCAGACCTGTCCACCGCTCATCGCGCCCGACGCAGTCAACCGTTTCCCCACCGTCCGAGGACCCTTGATGAACCTGGTACCGGAGGCGCTGGCCGTGGTCGTAAGCACGGTCATTGTGATCGCTGGCCTTGTCGCGGCCCCATTTCTGCTCCGCATCCGCCGTCTGCTGACCGCACTGCGGACGGAGCGCGATGCGGCCGTGCAGGAGGCCGCTCGAGTGAACGCCCGGCACGACGAACTCCAGGAGGAGACACGGCATCTGGTTTCCACTCGGCTTCCGGCCATGGTCGCTCACCTCTCCCACCGGCATGTCCCGGTTCCGGAACTGGCGCATCCCGCGCTCGCGGGGACCGAGGTCGAGCAGGCCCACGCGGCGGCCCTGGAACAAGTGAATGAGGCCGTGGCGGCCGAGCGTCTTCGCGTGGACGAGGCCGCTCAGGTGGTGATGCGGGGTGCGACGACCGTCATCCAGGCGCAGAGCTACCAGATGCAGTCCAAGATCGACGCGATGCAGCACCGCTACGAGGACCCGGAGATGGCCAGGGATCTCTTCGAGCTGGATCAGCTCAACGAGCAGAACCTTCGGCGTATCCAGGCCACGGGCGTGCTGTGCGGGGCATGGCCGGGCCTGACCCGAAGCGACTCCCACCTCGGCGATGTCGTTGTCGGCGCCCAGTCCCGGATTCGCGGCTACCAGCGCGTCCAGGTCACCAGCCGGCTGACGTCGCCGGTGGCGGTGGTGGCGCGGGCTGTCGAGCCGATCGCCATCACCGTCGCGGAGTTGCTCGCGAACGCGGTGCACCACTCGCACGGCACACTGTTCGTCGACGTCAGCATCCACCACGCCGAGTCGGGTGCCTGCGTCGTCATCGATGACGCGGGCGTGGGAATGCACCAGGACGAGGTGGAGTTCGCCGCCCGGCTGCTGTCCGGTGGGTACTCGCTCCTGTTGACAGAGCTCGGCGACCCTCCACGTGCCGGATTCGCCACGATCGGCCGCCTGGTGCGGCAGTACGGCTTCACCGTGTCCATCGACAAGCCCGCGCCCTACGGTGGCGTTCGGGCGGTCGTATTCATCCCGGACCATTTGCTCACGCTCCTGGACCAACAGACCCAGCCCATGTCCGCGATGGCGCCGGTCTCCCGCCAGACGCCACCCCCCTCCGCGGTCGAGGAAGGCGCCCCCACGCCGGACGCCTTGCCGCAGCGCCGTCGCCGCCGCCCCCAGCCCGCTCACACGGCCCACTCCCCGCTCCGGGCCGAGCAGGCGCCGACACCCGAGGAGACGCAGGCGACCTGGAGCGCCTTTCAGGCCGGCGCAGCGTCCGGACGCGCCGCCGCCGAACGTACCGATCACCACGAAGGGAACGCTCGATGACCTCCCCGAAGCAGCCCGCGATCAAGGACGTGTCCTGGGTACTGGAGCCGCTCCTGGGCCTCCCAGGTGTGGTACACGCTCTGGTGCTCTCCTCGGACGGCATGGTCCAAGGCGCCTCCCCGGACTTGAGCCGCGAGGCCGGCGAGGGCGCGGCCGCCATGATGTCCGCGCTCCAGGGCGCCGCTCGCGCCGTGGCCGTGTCGTTCTCCGGTGACGAACACACGAGGCTCCAGCAGCTCGTCGTGGACACCGACACCGGATTTGTCTTCGCCACCCCGGCCGGTATGAACACCGTGATGGCGGTCTATGCCACGCGGAACATCGACATGGGGGTCGTCGCACATCACATGCAGATCCAGGTGGCGACGCTGGGCAGAAAGGTCATGAACTCCCCGGCCCGGGACACCGGCACTCTGGCATGAGTTATCGACGCGACGACAGGCGGCTGGTGCCGCCTTACCTGGCAACCGCGGGACGTACGCAGCCAACTCGCAACACCCTGGACCGGCTGACGCTGCTCACCGCGACCACGGAGCGGATACCGGACGGGCTGGAGTCAGCACAGTTACGCCTGGCCACACTCGTCCACGGCGGCGCGCTGTCACTGGCCGAGGCCGCGGCCCACCTCCGGCTGCCGGTGAGTGTCCTCCGGGTGCTGGTGGCCGACCTCGTCGACGCCGGGCATCTAAACGCCCGCGCCCCCATCCCCGCCGCTGAACAACTCGATCCCCAGTTCCTAGAGAGGGTTCTCAGTGGACTGCGCTCCATCCGCTAAAGCCATGTACCTGCCCAGTGGCGACCAGTCGCTGGTGAAGATCCTGGTGGCGGGCCCGTTCGGGGTCGGCAAGACCACAATGATCGACGCGCTGTCGGAAACCATCCCGCTGCACACCGAGGAGACCATGACCCAGGCGGGGGCTATGGTCGACGACGTCGCCGGCATACGGAGCAAGCACACCACCACCGTGGCTATCGACTTCGGCCGCCGGACCCTGCCCGGTGATCTCGTCCTCTACCTGTTCGGCACGCCGGGACAGCGACGATTCAAGCCACTGTGGGAAGACATCGCCAACGGCGCTCTGGGGGCCCTGGTCCTGGTCGACACACGGCGCCTGGGCGACTCGTTCGAGGTGATCGACATGATCGAGGAGCGTGGTCTGCCGTACGCGGTCGCCGTCAACGCCTTCCCCGACGCACCCGACTACCCGCCGACGATTCTGCGCGATCGTCTCGATCTCGCTGGACACACGCCCCTGGTCACCTGTGACGCCCGCGATACCACCTCGTCCATCGACGCACTGATCGCCCTCGTCTCCCATTTGATCGCCCACTCCGCCATGGACAACACATGACCTACTACACCCCTGGGCCGGTGCCTCTGTACGGACCGGACTTCACCGCCGACCCCAACGCGGTCTACGCGCGGTTGCGCCAGTACGGGCCGATCGCGCCCGTCGAGATCGCCCCTGGAGTCGCCGCTCACCTCGTGACCGACTACCGGGCGGCCCTCGACCTCCTCAGGGACACCGAGACCTGGTCCAAGGACCCGCGCGTCTGGCAGGAGACATTGCCACCCGACTGCCCCATCCTGCCGATGATGATGTGGCGCCCCAACGCGATGTTCAACGACGGTGAGGCACACCGCCGCTACCGGTCCGTGATCACTGACAGCTTCTCCCGCATCGAACCACACCACCTACGCCGACAAGTGGCCACGGCCGCGGACCGGCTCATCAGCGATTTCGCTGCCGCCGGCGAGGCCGACCTGGTCGGCCAGTACGCACGCCCGCTTCCCCTGGTCCTGTTCAACGCCCTGCTCGGCATGCCCGACCACTACGGCCCCCGCCTCGTCGCCGCACTCACGGGCCTGTTCGAAAGTGCCGACTCCGAGGAGGCCAACAAGGGGAACACGGACTTCGAGCAGTACATGACGGAACTCATCACGCTCAAGGCACAACAGCGAGGAAACGACCTGACCTCGTGGATCATGGATCACCCCGCTGCGCTGAGCCCCGAAGAACTCGTCCACCAGATCGGGATCGCCATGGCCGGCGGAAACGAACCCACCACGAACCTGATCTCCAACGCACTGTCCCGGATGCTCTCCAACCCGGACTACTACAGCACCCTTGCCAACGGGGCCCTGACGGCACACGACGCCATCAACGACGTGCTGCGCAACGAGCCGCCCATGGCGAACTTCTCCACCCACTTCCCCCGCCGCAGCGTCCGCTTCCACGGCACATGGATACACGCACACCAGCCCGTCCTCGTCTCTTATCACGCCGCGAACACCGCCCACGACGGCCTGCACACCGACTCCGTCCGCTCGGGCGGCGGAGCCCACCTCGCGTGGGCCGCCGGCCCGCACGCCTGCCCGGTCAAACAGCCCGCCATGCTGATCGCGACCGCAGCCATCGAACGTCTCACCAGCCGCCTGTGCGACCTGGAACTCGCTGTGGCCCGCCGCCGACTGACCTGGCGACCCGGCCCCTTCCACCGCGCCCTCGCCGAGCTCCCGGCCCGATTCACACCTGTCTCATCCGATGGAGCAGGGGTCACCCCGTGGTCCAGCTCATCTTCGTCGACCCCGCTGGAGGCGACATCCGCGCTGACACCGCCGGCCTTCGAATCCCGGGGCGACTGGGAGAAGTAACGCACACAGAAGAACGTTCACTTGGCACGCGGCCCCCAACCGGGGCGCGTCGTCCCCCTCGTCCTCGTAGTCCGCTGCATCGGATGGTGGCCCGAAGGAGTGGGGGACGAATCCGCAGGCCCAGGGGCCGGAGTTGGGGCGTTGGACCCACGCATCGCAGCCGTGTCGGCAACGTCAGGGTTCTCCGGAGTGGGGGACGAATCCGCAGGCCCAGGGGCCGGAGTTGGGGCGTCGGACCCACACATCGCAGCCGCGTCGGCAACCTGAGGGTTCTCCTTATACCATGCATCACGGATCTTTCTGGCCTCGGTCAGTCCGTTCGCGGGCTGGACTGCTTCGGATCTTTCCTCAGACATGACAGACCAACTTTCATCCATGCGCGTAAGGCCGCGTCGCTCATGCTTGTTACCTCTCACAGCTACGTGGCCCGAGGTTGTCCAGTTCATTGAGCTTCTTCAGAGTGGCCACCGATCCGGTGGTCGGCGGCGGGGCGTAACAGGCGAGGCCCCCGGACTGATGAGCGAGATGTCTCACGTCTCAACTCGCCAGCCAGGGAGCCTCGTTGGTGACCTACCCTGTCGCACTCGACCTGCCGCAAGCACTCGTTGGGTGGGTGACCATGCTGATCGTCACCCGCGAGGGTGACCGCCGCTGCAAGCTCCGCCCCTCTCCGCGCGCCCTGGTCGCCCTGGTGTACCTGCGGGAGCACACCACCCTCGCCAAGATCGCCGCCGGCTTCCGCATCAGTGAAGCCACCGCCCACGCCAGGCTTCTTTGAGGGCTCAGGCCCTGATCGTGGGCGGGCGCCGCCAGGCCCCTTGGAGACCAGGGCCTGCCGACCGCCCGAAGCCAGGGCCCGACGCCAGCGGTTCGCCGACATCCGCGTCACCCTGAACCGCCGGGCTACCTCCCCGTCTCTGGACCCTGCCTCGATCAAGTCAGCTGCTGCGAACCGGATTCCTCGCGACGAACCCGCTCCTCGGCGGTCAGCCCACCGCCATCGGCATACCTCATCCCTCCGGCATAGCGCGGCCCACACCAGCTGTCACGGCCTGACGTAACCCTCACCGTTAAAGATCCCTAGAAGATAAAGGGCAATCCGCCCAACGCTCTCTAAAGACCAAACCGGACCGTCTATGCGCCCCGGAGTGATCTGGCCTGGCCCGGCCCGGCTCTTTGTGGCGGTTCGGCAGTTCATCTGCCGGGCCGTATGGTTTCGCCTCGGTGGGCGGGCTGCGGGCGAGTTCTCTCTCCCGGCAT
The DNA here is from genome assembly GCF_042885015.1 of Streptomyces sp. NPDC058086. Lineage (NCBI taxonomy): Bacteria > Bacillati > Actinomycetota > Actinomycetes > Kitasatosporales > Streptomycetaceae > Streptomyces > Streptomyces sp. NPDC058086. Next base: position 6,083 of record NZ_JBHVST010000142.1, read on the forward strand.
GTCCGCGGAACAAAGGTCAGACACTACTCTCATTGAGAAGTGCAGCCACGGCGGGGCTGTGTCTGTGGGGGCGGAGGCTGCAGTGCATGGTATTCAGAGCTCGTCTGGTACGTGCTGACTGCAGAGTGGGGGCGGCTTGAAGACATATGCGCCAATCGTGAACGGCTTCGTCCAGGCGCCTCATTTTCCGCAGGATTTCCGCTCGCCGGGCGTGAGTGAGGGCCGTGGCGCGGGTTTCGGCGGGGCCGCGCAGGCGCAGGGAAACGGTCAGGGATTGGACGGCTGCTGCGTGGTCGCCGAAGGCTTCCTGGACAAGGGCGCATTGGTAGTGCAGAGCTCCCGCAGGGTACTCCGTGAAGGGGCCGGGAGTGCCGTGGGCGCGTGAGTGGGAACGCTCTGCCTCGCCCAAAGTTCTGATGGCGGCGCGGCGGTCGTGGTGAGCCTGCAGGGCAGCGAGTTCGGCGGCCGCATAGGCCTGAGCTGAAGGTGAGGCGTGGCGGGCGTGGGTGGTGGCCTGTTCGGCGAGATGCAGCACGGCTGGGCCGTGGTGGCCGAGCTGGTGGGCGTGGGTAGCCATGGCGCGGAGTGCGATGGCCAGCATGGCTTGGTCGTTGCTTTCTGAGGCAAGGCGAATGGCGAGGCGGTGGTACTGCTGAGCGGTGCCATCGTGAGCGGAGTCTGCGTACATAGCGGCGAGGATGAGCGTCAGCTGTGCCGCGGTTGACACCATGGCTTGGTGGATTCCGGTCTCAGCCGGGGCGCTGAGACGGGGTACGGTTTCCTGGCGGAGGTACGCCGTCAGCGCAGCAGTTAAGCGAGCACCGCCGTGACGTTCTGCCAGGCCGTGGAAGGTGCTGGCCACGGCCTGCATCTCAAAGACGTCAGCTTGTGTCACGCGGTGGCTGCGAGATGGTGAGCAGGGATACTCACGAGCCGCTCGGGGCTGTCGCTCCAGGGTTGGAAGGGTCAGGGCGGCGATGCTGAAAGCTCTGCCGCCAAGGTTGGTGAGACCGCCGGGGTCCGTTTCGATGAGGCGGACCAGGAAGCGCAGTGGGTCGGCGTCTGTATCGAAGGATGGCTCCGCGACGCTGTGGGGCGTGTTGCTGAGCCCAGCTTCGTACGCAGTGACCGGCCTGCCCAAGCGTCTGGCCAAGCATTCCAGGACAAGTGCCGGAGCGGGCGGCCGCGGTGTCGTCCCGGCCAGCCACCGTCGCACGGTACTGGGGTCAGGGGCGAAGGAGGTCGACTGGTCCCTGGCCAGGTCACCGATCGCACGGGCCAGCCCCGCAGCGCTGTAGCCGGCAGTGTCGCAAAGCTGCTGCAACCGTGTATTCGGTGTTTTCATCACGGCACCTTCCCTGCGCCTCAGCTGGCGGCCGAGGTAAAACCCCAACTGTCTTGAGGCTTCGTCTTGAACCAATGAAGCCCGAGTTGCACGAGCAAGGTCAAGGCATGACCGAAATAACGGGTCGTGAAGCACTCACTGAACGTTTCTGATCCTGAGTGGCAGGCGATCTCGATGGCGGGAATGGCGGCGAACGTGCGATCGATGCGGTCGGTGCTGCAGCGGGCGTTGCATAGGATCCGCCATTGCTTGAGGCGGGCGAAGGCGCGTTCTCCCGGCACCCACAGCCGGGCGTGGTCGCGGTTGTACTGAGCACTTCTCGGGAAGGTCGCGGCCGTAGTAGGGGGTGCGGATGGGGGCTACGCGGTAGGCCCGCTCGGCAAGGACGCTGACGGGACAGACATGCCCGGATCGCACCGTGTGCGCGGGCCCGAGGTCAGGTCATGCGTGCGGCTGGGCAGTACCCGCGAAAACCGCAGCGGCCTGCCGTCCGGATCGGCCACGACCTGCACGTTCACCCGGTGATGGCGGTGCTCCCTCGGATAGTGCGGCTCATACGCCGTGGTGCGGTGGGTGGCGATCAGGGTGCTGTCGAGAATCACAAGGCCTCTCCGGCGGCATCTCGTGCAGAGCCTCGTGCAGGCTCGGAGCACGCTCGGTGAGCTCCTCGACCGTCTCGGGCACGTACCGGCCGGCGGTCGCGGTGGAGACGCCGAACCCCGCCGCGATCTCGGCCAGGGTGTCGTCCTTGCGTCCGCGATCTTCGACTTCATCGAGGGCTGGGACAACTTGCAACGACAGGACAGCAGCCTCGGCTACCGCAGTCCCGCCGAACACGAGGGCGCACACGCAGCCCGACCACCAGACCGATGGTGTCCGTCAAAGCGGAGCCAGCTCAGACCTCATGCGGGACGTCGAGCATGACACGACACGGCACCAACAGGGCTCCTGCATCCAACGTTGACGAGTGAGATCGCCAGGCCAACGACCAGGAGACCTGCCGCAGCCCGGCGCCCGACCGGCCCCGGCACACCTGGTGACGGCGGGGCCGGCTCAGCCAACGGCTATCACCCATGAACCACAAGATGAGAAGCGTTGAATGAACTCCGTCTACACGTTTTTCACAAGGTCACAAAGTTGCCTGCTTTGCGCGATCTCGACTGCGGTGAGCACTTCCGCTGAGGCTGGCTCCTGAGTTCACTTGGCTGCCACAACCGCAGTTGGCTAAGGGCTCCCTCCTCCACCGGAGGCCCGCCGGTGCCTGCTGGCCGGGACTAGGTAGATACCTGTTCACCCACAGGAAGGGGCCAGCCAGTGACTTCCATCATCGAAACGCCTGTTCAACTCGAGGGAATGGAACCGCGGATCCTCCGCCGGATGGACCAGGGTGAACTGGCCCGACTGGCGCAGGAGATCCGCAGTTTCCTCCTCACCAAGGTGGCGGCAAGCGGCGGACATCTGGGTTCCAACCTGGGCGCGGTGGAGCTGGCCATCGCGCTGCACCGGGTGTTCGACTCACCCCGCGATGCGCTGCTGTTCGATACCGGCCATCAGAGTTACGTGCACAAGATTCTGACCGGACGGGCCGGGCAGTTTTCCACGCTTCGCCAGGCTGACGGGCTGTCGGGCTACCCGTCGCGGGCGGAATCGCCCCACGACTGGATCGAGAACTCCCACGCCTCCACTGTTTTGTCCTATGCCGACGGCCTGGCAAAAGCACGCGCGTTGCAGGGTCATCATGGCAGGGTGGTCGCATTGATCGGCGACGGCGCCCTGACGGGCGGCATGGCGTGGGAGGCCCTCAACAACCTCGGCGCGGCACCCGAGCGGCCCGTCATCGTGGTGCTGAACGACAACGGCCGCTCCTACGCGCCCACTGCAGGCCGGGTCGGCATGCTCATCGCCGACATCAGCAGTGGCCGACGGGGGGTGGACTCCCCACGCGAGCCTATTCACAGCGCCGTGCAGAACAACCTCTTCACCGCACTCGGCTTCGCCTATGTCGGGCCCGTGGACGGCCACGACGAGCTAGCGATGGAAAGGGCGCTGCGTTGGGCCCGGGATCTGGGCAGACCAGTGGTGGTCCACGCAGTAACTGTCAAAGGCAAGGGCTACGCCCCGGCGGAGAACGACCCGGCAGAGTGCATGCACGCGATCGGTCCCATCGACCCGGCAACCGGAGTTGCTGCAAAGCCTGCCAAACCGACGTGGACACATGTGTTCGCCGAGGAGTTGTGCCGGCTCGCAGAGCAACATCCTCAGCTTGTTGCCATCACTGCGGCGATGCCGGGCCCCACTGGGCTGGCAGACTTCGCCGCCCGGTACCCGAAACGATTCTTTGACGTCGGTATTGCCGAGCAGCACGCCGTGACCTCCGCGGCCGGCCTGGCGATGGGCGGAGCTCACCCGGTTGTCGCCATCTACTCCACCTTCCTGAACCGCGCATTCGACCAAGTGCTCATGGACGTTGCTCTCCATCGGCTCGGTGTGACGTTCGTGCTGGACCGCGCAGGGATCACCGGTCCTGACGGGCCCTCCCACCACGGCATGTGGGACGTCAACCTCCTGGCGATGGTTCCCGGACTGCGTTTGGCCGCGCCCCGCGACCCTCGTACGCTGCGCCTTGCCCTCGCCGAGGCTGTCGCACACGCTCATGGGCCGACGGTGGTGCGTTACCCGAAAGCTTCGGCGGGCGCCGACCTGCCAGCCGTGCAACGCTACGGCGACGTAGATCTCCTGACGCCGGCCCGCGAGGGCAAAGACGTTCTGCTGGTCGCCTACGGCCCACTGGCCGAGCCTGCGCTCCAGGCGGCAAACTGGCTCGAGGCATGTGGCATCAGCGTCACGGTTGCGGCGCCCGTATGGGAACTCCCGGTAAGCGGCGCACTGATGGAGCTGGCAGCGCAACACGATCGGGTCGTGACAGTCGAAGACGGACTCGCTGATGGCGGGGCCGGCAGCCGCTTCGCCCATGCCTGCCGCCAAGCAGGAGTAAATGCACCCGTCCACAACTGCGGCCTGCCCACCAGGTTCACGCCTGCTGGTGACCGCAGCGGGCTGCTTGGCCAGGCAGGCCTGTCAGCGAGCCGGCTCGCTGATCACATTCTCACGGTCTGCGGCGAAGCCAGCAGCCTCACCACCACGCAGAGGCCGGCATGACGACGACCGATCCCGGCTTGCCTACGCCGCCTCGAGGCTTCCCGCGCCGCTCATCCCGGCAAATCCATGTGGGCACCGTTGCTGTGGGCGGCGGAGCACCGGTCAGTGTGCAAACGATGACGACGACACGGACGGAGGACGTCGACGGCACCCTGCAGCAGATCGCCGCGTGCGTGTCGGCGGGCTGCGACATCATCCGTGTGGCATGCCCGAACCAGGAAGCTGACGACGCCCTTCCCGAAATCGTGAAAAAGTCCCCCATCCCGGTGGTCGCCGACATCCACTTCCAGCCCCGCTACGTCTTCGCCGCCATCGATGCAGGCTGCGCCGCCGTACGCGTCAACCCTGGCAACATCAAGAAGCTCGACGACCAGGTCGCCGCCATCGCAAGCGCCGCATCCGATGCAGCGGTGCCGATCCGGATCGGTGTCAATGCCGGATCGCTCGACCCACGCCTGCTGGCCAAGCACGGCGGTGCCACTGCCGAGGCACTCGTCGAGTCCGCATTGTGGGAGGCATCTCTTTTCGAGGAGCACCGCTTTCAGGACATCAAGGTCGCCGTCAAGCATCACGACCCACTCACCATGATCGCCGCCTATCGCCAACTCGCCGAGCAATGTGACTATCCGCTTCACCTGGGTGTCACCGAGGCGGGCACCCCTCTGCAAGGAACGATCAAGTCCGCGGTCGCCTTCGGGATCCTGTTGTCCGGAGGGATCGGCGACACCATCCGCGTCTCAACTTCGGCCCCGCCTGTGGATCAGGTCAAGGCCGGGTCACATCCTGGCCTCGCTCGGCCTGCGCCCGCGAAAACTGGAGATCATCTCCTGCCCGGGCTGCGGCCGCCTGCAGGTCGACATTCAACGTCTTGCCGCGAAGGTCGAAGCCGCCTTCGACGACTTCGCGCAGCCGTTGCGTGTCGCCATCATGGGTTGCGTGGTCAATGGCCCCGGCGAAGCCCGGGATGCCGACATCGGCGCCTCTTGCGGCAACGGCAAAGGCCAGATCTTTGTCCGCGGTGAAGTCGTACGCACCGTTCCCGAACACCAGATTGTCGAGGCCCTGCTCGACGAGGCCCTCAAGCTTACCGCCGCCCGTCTGTAGGAGATGCTGTGACCACTGCTCCCACCGCCCCCAGTACCTTGTCCCTGTCCGATGCGCGAGAGCGCCTAGACCGGGCTTTGCACACGTTCTTCATGGACCGTCGTTTCGACGATCCGCGCCTCAACCACGCCGTCAGCCTGCTGCACGACTTCGTGCTCCGCGGCGGCAAACGTGTGCGCCCGCTGATGGCCTGTGTCGGATACACCGCCGTCACCGGGAACAACCCCACCCCTGCTGTACTGAAGGCCGCCGCCTCACTGGAGTTGTTCCACGCCTTCGCCCTCATACACGACGACATCATGGACGGCTCCGATACACGGCGAGGCCGTCCTGCCCTCCACCGCGCGCTGGCGGACTCAAGCAACCTGTCCGATGAGCCAAGCGCTGAGCGGGACGGGGTCGGCAGGGCCATCCTCCTAGGCGATCTTGCCCTCGTGTGGTCGGACGAGATGCTGCACTCCTGCGGCTTCACTGCCGCCCAGCGAACCGCCGTGCGGCCGATCCTGGACGCCATGCGCACCGAGGTCATCGGCGGTCAGTACTTGGATCTCATAGCTCAATCCTCACCGACAGCAGACCTGGACACCGCCCTGGCGGTCGCGCGCTACAAGACCGCCAAATACACCGTCGAGCGCCCTCTGCACCTTGGGGCTGCCTTGGCCGGCGGTACACGTCGGCAAATGGAAGAACTCACCCGATACGCCATCCCGCTGGGCGAGGCTTTCCAGCTGCGCGACGACCTCCTGGGTGTCTTCGGCGATCCCAAAGTGACGGGCAAGTCTCGCCTGAGCGACCTACGTGAGGGCAAAAAGACGGCGCTGATCGCCATCGCACACCGTGATGCCGCCCCGGCTCACCGCGCCCGCCTCGACACCCTGCTGGGCAGGCCCGAGCTCACCGAAGGCGAAGCAGAGCAAATCCGCAATGTTCTCACCGTTTGCGGAGCCCGCCGCGCGGTCGAGCAGATGATCGCGGACCGCTGCCGGCAGGCGCACAACAGCATCGATTCTGTTAGCCACCTCAGCCACCGAGCTGTCCAGCATCTGCGGATCCTGGCCAACAGCGCGGTGCGGAGGGCATCATGACGGCTCGGCCCAAGCGCGTGCTCCTGGCAACACCACGCGGATTCTGCGCCGGCGTGATGCGAGCCGTAAAGGCCGTGGAACAGGCGCTCGAGACATACGGGCCACCCGTCTACGTCCGTCACGAGATCGTGCACAACAAGCGAGTCGTCTCAGACCTGCGCAAGAAAGGTGCGGTGTTTGTCGAACGCACCAGCGAGGTCCCGCAAGGGGCTGTCGTCCTGTTCTCCGCCCATGGGGTTGCACCCGAAGTTCACAAGGAAGCAGCCCGACGCAATCTCACGGTCATCGACGCCACCTGCCCCTTGGTCACCAAGGTGCACCGTGAGGTCACGCGATACGCCCAGCAGGACTACGACATTCTCCTGATCGGCCACGAGGGCCACGAGGAAGTCACCGGAACACGGGGCCACGCCCCACAGCGCATTCAGATAGTCGCCGGTCCAAGCGACATCGAGCACATCCAGGTCCGAGACCCCAACCGGGTGGTGTGGGCGTCACAGACCACCCTCAGCGTCGACGAAACGATGGAGACGGTCCAAGCCCTGAAGCGTAGATTCCCCCGCCTGCTCTCCCCGCACCACGACGACATCTGCTACGCCACGCAGAACAGGCAGCACGCGGTAAAGAAGATGAGCCCCGAAGCCGATCTCGTCCTTGTTGTCGGCTCATCCAATTCCTCCAACAGCCAGCGGCTAGTTGAAGTAGCCCTGGACTCCGGCGCACCCCACGCTCGCCTCGTGGACCATGCTGACGCCATCGACACAACCTGGCTGCATGAGATCTCCACCATCGGCGTCACCTCCGGCGCTTCAGCTCCCGAAATCCTTGTCCAGGACGTCCTAGCACTGCTGAACGAACAAGGTTGGACGCACGTCACTGAAATCAGCGCAGCAACGGAAACCGTGAGCTTCGCACTTCCCAAGCCACACCGCAGCACCCTTTCCCCATCCGACCCCGAACGCCGGCACGTCACCACGCAGGCGCCGTCACACCCGTTGCACCTCTGACCGAGAATCCTCGCGGGAGAATCTCATGACAACGCCGGTACTTGCTCCTTTGGCCGTCCCTGCTCTGTGGTGCCCCTTCACTGCTGCTGGCTTGCATCCAGCGCAACAGGAGATGGAATCCAACGCCCTCAACTGGATGCACGCCTTGGAGCTCGCACGGGATGCTGAGCAAGAGCGCCGAGTGCGCGCCATAGGCTGCGGCGAGTTGGGCGCCAGAACCGTCGAAGCCCACGCGCCTACAGCCCTGACCCAAATCTCCGTTGACAGCATGCTGTGGCTCTTCATCTTCGATGACACCTACTGCGATGAAGGAACCCACAGCGCGGATCCAGCAGCGATGAGCTTGCTCGTCGCCCGACTGCTTCGGATAGCCGAAACAGGGACTTCCCCAGCCACCATGACCGCCCATGAGGAAGCCTTCCTGGACCTGCGCCGCCGCATTGCCGCCACTGCCTCCCCCACACAGTTGGTGCGCTGGATCGACGCACTGCGCTCCTACCTGGCATACCAGGCATGGGAAGCTGCGCACCGCGCCCGGGGATCCAGGCCGGAGACGGACGCTTACCTGACCGCACGCATCGCCAATGGCTCGATGCCGGTCTGCTGCGCCGTTTTGGACATCACCAGCGGATTCGAGGTTCCCGCACGGGAGATGAACCGGACTGACGTGCGCGCGCTCACCGAGATGTGCTGTGCCTTGGTGGGTTTGGACAACGACATCATGTCGCATTGGAAGGAAACATTGCGCTGCGGTGATGGGATCAACCTCATCGACATTCTGGCTGCGGACAACGCCTGTACGCCGGGGGAGGCGCTGCCGATGGCTATCGCCATACGCGACAGGATCCTCACACGCTACCTGCAGCTACGCGAGACCACCGAGGGCCGCCTCGGAGCCGAGGGAGAGCGGTACCTGAAGCTTCTCGATCAGTGGATCAGAGGCAACCTGGACTGGGGCCTCGGCAGCGGTCGGTACCGCAACCCCGACAATCCAGCCACGCTGCCAGACCACGTCACAGCCTGCGCGCCGAGGCCGTCCGCCGACCCGCTGCCCTACCGAGGAACCGCCTGGTGGTGGGCTGCCTGAGCATCCCCCCGAGCGGCGGAAGGTGACAGCAGATCAGATGGATCGGGAAGAGGAACCCTGACCACGGTTGCCTACCCATCTCACACACGCACGGGAGCCCGTCCGCGCGGCATCGGCATTCGGAACGGCTCGGCCAACCCAGTCCCGTCCAACTCGAGGACAAGCACCACACCAGCCGGACAACAGAACCAGAAACCGCGTCAACCATCACTGACCGGCTGATCAGCACCTCCCGCTCACCCGGGGGCCCCAGCCCGGTCATCAGGCCACCCACCCAGAGGTGCACGGATGTCGGTCGTGAGTTACAAGTGCGCTACAGCCCCCGGCAAGTTGCCGGTGCTAGGGAACCTGGTGTCTCTCCTTACCAACCCGTTGTCCTTCTTCAGCGCTCTGCCCTCCTACGGTGACCTGGTGTGGATTGGGCTCGGCCCCACCCCGGCCCTCGTCGTCTGCCACCCAGACCTCACCCACAAGGTCCTCACCGACGACCGCACCTATGCCAAAGGCGGTGTGTTTCATCCAACGGCTACGGACGCTCGTCGGCGACAGCATCACCACGGCGGGCCGTCCACAGCACCGGCGCCAGCGCCGCATGATACAGCCCGCGTTCCACACCGACCGTCACAACCACTACGCACGCATCATGGTTGAAGAAACCAAGGCGGCCCTGGAAACCTGGCCCACGGATGAGAGCGTCGAGATATACCCGGCGATGCAGCAAATCACCACCCGAATCGCCGCGCGGACGATGTTCGCATGCCCGATGGAACCAGAAGTGATCGACGAATCATGCCGCGCTCTGGGAGAGATCATCAGCGGCTCGGGGACACGCATGATCCTGCCATCCCCTCTGGCCCGCATCGCCACCCCGGGGAAGCGCACATTCGATGGCGCTCGTCGACGGATGCGCAACATTACCAACCAGCTCGTAGCAGAGTACAAGTCCTCCGGCAGGGACCATCACGACCTGCTGTCGCTGCTGCTCTTCGCTCGCGACGAGGAGGGCCGCCCCCTCTCGCAGCAGGAAATAACAAACCAAGTCATCACCATTTTCCTCGGCGGAGTGGAGACCACGGCCTCTACGCTCGGCTGGTGCCTCACTCTCCTTGCCTCACATCCTGACATCGAAGAACGTGTACACAACGAAGTCACCTCCCTCTTGCGAGGGCAAGTCCCCACCGTTGAAGACCTGGACCGACTCCCTCTCGTCAAGGGCACAGTCCTGGAATCGCTGCGCCTACACCCTCCCGGCTGGCTGCTGACCCGCGTGACGAACAGTGTTGCGACACTAGGAGGACAGACCATACCTGCCGGAATCACCGTCATCTACAGCCCCTATCTGATTCACCGCCTGCCTTCCCTCTTTCCCAACCCTGAGAAGTTCGACCCCAGTCGCTGGAGCAACAACCACAGAATTCCCCGTGGTGGGTTCATTCCGTTCGGCGCAGGGTCCCGACAGTGCATTGGCGACAACTTCACCATGATTGAGGTACCCCTGGTCCTTGCCATGCTTGCCGCCTGCTACCGAATCGCCCCGTGCCCATCGTCCCCCTCACCTACCCGACGCATCCAATTCCTTCATGTGCCCTCAAAAATGTGTGTACGGGCTACGAAGGCGCCGATCCGCCCGGGTGTGCCAACCTAACGGCTGGTCTTTGTTGTTGAGGTAATAGCCTGGGTAGTGGGGGTGAGCCGGCCTTCGAAGGCGAGCTGGGTAGACCTTCGGGATGCCGACGTGCGCGAGGATCTTGCCCTCACCACCCCAGTCGACCTGGGCCTGAGCTCCGGTCACCACCTCGAAGCGGCGTGCATCCCCGCCAGTTCCCTTGGCTCGATGCCCGGTTCACCCGCAATCCTCGGCCGGGCCTCCTCCAGAAAGAGCTTGACCCGCCGGTAGTTGATCGTCGAGCCGTACTCCTTCACCAAGCGCTCGTGCACCCCGGCACACTTGATGAGGTTCCCTGTCCGCAGCATGGCGTCGATCAACGGGTCGACTTCGTCGACCGCCTTCCTCTGCGGCCTGCCTTTCGCTGTTCGCCTTCGTGGCAACCCGAGGGGCAGGGCAGGCCAGGCTGATCTCGTCAGACCGGTGGATGACGTCCCGGACGGTGTCCTCGTCGGCCTACACCAGCTGCGCGATCACCGGCACTCGGCTCCCGCCGGGCGAAGCCAGCAGCATCATCGCGCGCCGGTAGCGCACCCAACTCCTGCTGCCCCGGCGCACGATCTGCTGCCAGCCGCTGCCCCTGTTGATCAGTCAGTCTGTGCACACGGACCGGCTCGGCCACCGCGGCCTCCAGCGGTCGGATCGGACGGCACCACACATCCAACCGCTACGACCACCGCCCGGCGCTGCTCGGACTTACAAGGTAGGCGAAGATCTACGGCTGACGGAACTTGGAGAGCGTCTTGGCGGCATGTCTGAAGATGGCATTGCGCTGCCTATACCTGGGCCTGCGGGAGTCATCTGTGCGGCACCAGCGATCTGCGGGGAAGGTGCCCGGACCGAGGGGCTGTGGTGCGTGGGCAGGATCGGTCCGGTTTCACGTCCCCTGCGGAGCGTATCTGCAATACCAGCGAGCTCGGCAGCTCCTATGATGGCTGGGCCTACTCCCTTCAGAGTGCTTGAAGCGCTCGCGGTGCCCCACGCCCATAGAGCCGCCCCGAAGCCTTGTACGCTTTTTCCGGTAGCGCTCAGGGCATCAGGCTTCTGAGTTGCCGCATACAGACCCCCTGCTGCCCAGATGGCGAAACCCGCGGCTTGAACCTTGTCGTTTTTCGTAAATGTGCCTACCGACCACGCAGTCTGCGCGCATCCTTCAACGAGGTTTTCGATCCGTTCTTTGTAATTCTTACCCGTCGCCGCGAAATTAGCGAACTCGGCAAATGCTGTTACGGCAGGGCCCGTTGCCCGCATGAAAGAATTGTCCTTGGCGACACCCGTCGCCCACATGCCCGTTCCAATAGCTCCTGCAGTGTTGACGGCGGCAGCCAGCGCGTCATTGTCTTGAATCGCCTTCATCGCTTTAGACGCATTTGTCGACGCGAGAGTGAAAAAGCCAATGGAACGCGCGATCCTATTCCCCGTAAATCCACCCGCAGAGAAGGAAGGCATTGAGGCCGCGAAAAAAGACCTTCGGGCCAGCTCCCAATTGCGATCTGACTTCTCTGCATTGACCGACGGGTCACCATTGGCTGACGGGTCACCAGGCGCCTCCGCATTCTCGGGTGCGGGCGGGTAAGCGGGGGTGTTGGTGTCGTTCTCGGGAACTGAGGGTCCCGGTTCGTCGGGAGATGAAATATCTTGTTCTGTTTGTGGCATATCAGAGTCCTGTAAAGTCGGCCGATCTGGAATTGACTGGCGAAGATTCATCCGTGACGTGATGCCGTAGCCGGCCCTCGGATGGTGTCATGAGCGCGGCACTCAAACGCATCCTGTTTGCTACGGCTGTCCCGTTCCGGCGTGCTGGCAGCCGCGAAGGGGTGAACGCCTACCTTGGCTGTGAGGTAGACCGGCGAAGCAATGAATACTGCTGAAACCATCCGAAACAGTGGGGGTGCGACTCCCTTCACCGGCGGATTGGCCGTCGGGTCCCTCACACGTACGAGTGGAGTTCTCTGAGGGCCAATTGATTGATCGACACTCAACACCGACATGCCCCTCCCTGCGTGCCACTGAGGCTCATTGCCCGCAGCCTGCACCGGCAAGGCTGCGGACGCATTCCTGTTCCACTATAGAACGCACGTGTCAACTCGGTGGACGTTTCTCATGGTGAGCCTGGATCCATCCTGTAATCCAGGGCCCGGGACTGGGGTTGGAACGAGGAAGTGCCTTGTGACCTGTGATGATGGGAGCTCTCTACGCTTCCGGCACGCACGATTAGCAAGGTCCTTCGTATGTGAAGTCCTTCCATACCCCGGCGGCCACCTTCGCGGCGGCCGATGACGCGTCCGTTTTTCGCGTACGGCGGGCTCGCCGCCGCCGTACGGCTTGCCGCGCAGTGCGATCTGCCGGGCCAGGTCGGTGCGCAGGTCCGGCTGACCGGGGCCGGCAACGGTCAACGGACAGACGGACGCCGGACTGCGTTGCCATGGCCGCGAATTGCTGGCCGACGACCGCGCCGTACCGGGACATTGGGAGGGCGACCTCCTGATCGGACTTGAGCGATCGGCGATTGGCACGCTGGTCGAGCGCACGACCCGATTCACGGTACTTGTCCACCTGCCCCGCCAGGACGGCTACGGCGTCGTTCCCCGTACCAAGAACGGGCCGCCGCTGGCCGGTTACGGCGCGGTGACGATGAAAGATGCCCTTGCGGCCACGATCGGCACCCTGCCCGAGCAACTATGGCGGTCGCTGACCTGGGACCGGGGCAAGGAGTTGTCGGCGCACGCCCAGTTCACGATCGACACCGGCGTCCCGGTCTACTTCGCCGATCCGCACAGCCCCTGGCAGCGCGGCACGAACGAGAACACGAACGGCCTGCTGCGCCAATATTTCCCGAAGGGAACCGACCTTTCTCGATGGGCGGCGGAGGATATCGAGGCGGTCGCAGCCACGCTCAACAGTCGCCCCCGCAAGAGCCTCGGTTGGAAGACACCCGCCGAAGCCCTCAACGACCATCTACTATCGATCAAATAAGCCGGTGTTGCATCCACTGGTTGAACCTAGTCTGACAGCCGCGATCTGGGTGAAACATCACGGCAGGTGGGACGACGCCGACGACAGGCGGACCTGAGAGTGCGACCAGTTCGGTCAGCAGATGGTCGGCGGTGGACCAGCCGACCACGCGGGGGCGAGGCGATGTCGACGATGGTGGCCGTACAGAGCCAACCCTCTTCGGTGGCAACGCAGGTGATGACTCCGTACCAGCGGGCGTCGAGGTCGTCCGGGTCGGGCACGAACTCCCGGACGGATGAGGTCGGGCCGGGCGCCAGGCTGTGGGTCGGGGATCGTCGTCAGCTGCCGTCGCCTGCGATGCTGGCCCCGCAGCCCGCTCGGCCGTGCGCCACCGGCCCCTTGTTCAGCTCCTGTTCCAGCGCGGCGAACAACGCATCGCTCACCCTGGGGCCGAGGAATCAGAGGAGGCCGCCGCAGGGCGTGCTTCAGGCATCAGCCAGATTCTGCGACGCCACGGCTGGAGCCGCCAGGTGCCCGCCGTTCGCGCTGGAACGCGTCGAAGCTGCAACCTGAACTCTTGAAGAATTCCACGCAAACGCTGCTGCGCCTCATTTGAAGGGTTAAGTAGAATCTTTGTGTTGTGCTCGCACCATTGCAGGATGAGATGCGCAACTGGCTGGACCGTCAGACTCAATGCCCTCTGGAGATGTCATGCCGCCCGTTTATTTGCCCCCTGTAACCGAGATGATGGCTCAAATGGGTGAGGTTGCATGGAAGAATAGAGACACGTTGATCGCTGGCGTCATCAACGGACTGCCGCCGCTGGTCAAATCGGTTGGGAAGTTCGCGCATAGTCTGCCCGTCTATGGCCTCGGCACAGGTCTGGGCGGGCTGGATGGTCTAGATCAAGTGTCACGGCAACTCTACGCCGCCTATCATATCTATCGATATCCCGAAAAGACGCATGTCAAGCCCGATTGCTCACGTGCCGTTCACGGGGCCGTGAATATGGTGGGCTCCGCCTTGTACGGCGCCTCAAGCGCTGGCGCCCTGCGCGAGGAATGGGCCGGCGCCGGGTTGGCCCTCCTCACTCTTTGTGCCGTCAGCAAGCAGTGCTTGCCCACCCAGGCGGATATGCACTACCCCCCGTTGCCGATGCATGCACTTCCCTCACGTGACGTGCACTCCTCACATGCCAACCAGTTGACGGTGGGCCCCCCGCGGCCTTCTCCTTCTCCGATGCCGGGGCGAGTTCGCCGGGCTCCGGATGACTTGGAAACCGGAAGACGTCAGGGCATACCCCTCGACTCATATGTAAACCACCCGTATCGACTGGCGACAGCGCCCGGGGGCGCGCTCGGTGACTGCAGGAGTTTCTCCCCGGAGGCAGCGAGAATGAGACCTGCTGCGCCCCTTGCCTCGGGCCGATCGGACCAACGCCCGCCCAGCCCTTACCGGCCCCCGACCGTGCCGAACCAGGTCGCGCGAGGCGGACGACGGCTTGCGTAAGGCAAACGCAAAGTCCGTATTCTCTGCGTGGCTCGGCCTGGATCCGCCGTGTCATGCCAGGGGAGCCGGGGAACTTCTCACCACCGCCGGGGATATGACCCGCCCGGCTCGGTCGCCGTAGGTCCTGATTCCGTCCTCGACCAGTGGCGGACGGGTACGAATGACGCACATCAGCACTGCGAAACCGGTTCCCGGAGCTCCGGGGTACGTGATGACGGAGACAAACCCTGTCCGCCGAGGCTGCGAGTGAGGACAGGCGCAACCCGCGAGCAGACCAAGTCTCGGCAACGGGTGAAACGAGGGCCACGGACGGCGGATGAAAAGTGAGCCACTCTGCGATCTCTTGATCATCCTGACTTCACTGGTTCTGAAGT
>NZ_JBHVST010000143.1:0-20870 GCF_042885015.1 Streptomyces sp. NPDC058086
ACCCCGCCCGGCTGGGGGGGGCGTGTGCCCCCGCGGGTGGGGGGGCGCCGGGTGAGGCCCCGGGGGGCGCCCGGCCGGAGAGGGCGTCAGTTGGGGTTGTCCCCGTCGGTGAGAGTCTCCCAGGCGACGAAGAGGTTGTTGCTGCCGGACGGCCGATTCTGCTCGGTCAGCTTCTGGGTGTTGGTCATGGCGATGCCCAGGCGGTTGTGCAGGGCGTTGTAGCCGGTCTCGGTCACGGGACCCAGCCCGAGGGTGAGGGAACCGCCGCACAGCCAGCTCGGCACCGCCTCGCCCAGCTGGTACTTCGCCTGGAATCCGAGCGCCTGCCGCAGCCGCTCGCCGACGTCGGTGCCGTACAGGTCCTCGCCCTGGATCCGGCTGGTCTCGGCGATGTGCGAGATGGCCGAGATGCCGTACCCGGTGTGCGTGAAGTCGCGGCAGGTCTCCTGAGTGAGCCCGGTGACGAAGGTGGACTGCCCCTGCCAGTAGTTGACGATCTTCGCGGTGGTGTCGAGGTTCTGGCTCGGCACGGTCTTGGGCAGCGCGCCGTCGGAGGAGAGATAGATGTACGCGGCCGTACGGGTCCGGAACTTCGCCATGGCCTTGTCGTACGACGTCCGGTCCTCGAGGAAGACGGAGATGCCGACGGCGGCCTCCATCATCGACAGTTCCCAGTTCCCGTTGGAGTTCGAGCCGTTGATGACCTCGGGGAGGTAGACGGTGCGCAGCATGGTCGCGAAGCGGCCGGAGTTGGCCCAGGTGCCGGTGTAGGTGTACTTGATGAGCTCGGCGGCCTTGGGCCAGGAGGAGCCGGCCCAGCCGGTCTGCAGGGGCGCGTTGCTGTTGGTGTGCTCCTTGATCACGGCCGACCAGGCGTCCATCAGGGCTATGGACTTCTGCGCGTACCGGTCGTCGCGGGTGATGTACCAGGCGAGGGCGTCCGTGTACGCGGCTATCGCGTCCTCGCGCTCGTCCGTGCAGCCGTTGTTGGGGTTGGAGTAGGAGCCGCACTCCACGGTCGCGCGGGGCTTCGGGACGCGGTTCAGGTCGGCGTACTTGCTCGCCGTCATCTGGTCGTACGCGGCCTTCCAGGGCTGGGCCCCGGCGTTGACCTTGGTGCGGGCGAAGTCCAGCTGGCTCCTGGAGACCGTGACTCCGGGGTGCGCGAAGGTGACGGGGGCGGCGTCGGCCTGTCGGGCGGCGGGCCAGGCGAGAGCGCCCGCGACGAGGGCGGTGACGGTGGCGAGGAGTGCGGTACGGCGCATGGTGGGGGGCCATCCGTTCTCGTATATGAACGATGAACGCCTGTATGAACATAGGCGCTGGGCCGAGACCATAGGTACAGACCAACTACCCGTCAAGGGATCGCACACGGGAAAGGGCCGCACCCGTCGAGGGGTGCGGCCCTTTGAAGCCGTATGACTGTTCTGCCCGCGAAGCGTCCGCCGGCCAGGCCCTAGCGGACCTCGGTGATCTCCGGTCCGCGCTGCAGCTGTCCCATGCCTCCGGAGAAGCGGGAACCGCTCTGCTCCTCCTGCTGGACACCCTCGGGCACCATCTGCGCGTCGTTCGGCAGCTTCAGGACGATCGGGTCGCGCGGGGCCATCGGACCCTCACCGCGTACGACGACCGTGTCCCGGAAGATCTGCTCCAGCAGGCCCGCGGCCTGCGGCTGTACGGCGCCCTGCCCGGAGATCACTCCGCGCAGGAACCAGCGGGGGCCGTCCACACCGACGAACCGCACGACCTGGAAACCACCCGTGCCGTCCGGCAGCTGCACCGGCACCTGCGCCCGCAGCTCCCAGCCCAGGGGGCCCTCGACCTCGTCGATGACACCGCCCTGCTGGGTGATGCCGGAGGCGATCTCCTCGCGCACCTCGCCCCAGATGCCCTCACGCTTGGGAGCGGCGAAGGCCTGCAGCTGGATGGCGCTGTCCTTGAGGACGACGGTGGCCGCGACGATCGCGTCGCCCGCGACCTCGACCCGCAGCTCCATGCCGTCGACTCCGGGCACGAAGAGACCACCCAGGTCCACGCGACCCTCGGCGGGGTCCCGCACCTCCGAGTCGTCCCAGGGTCCGTCGGGCCGCGGCTCCGGCTCGAGCCTCACGCGCTCCCGGTCCGCCTCGTCCGCCTCAGTG
Organism: Streptomyces sp. NPDC058086; assembly: GCF_042885015.1. Taxonomy (NCBI): domain Bacteria; kingdom Bacillati; phylum Actinomycetota; class Actinomycetes; order Kitasatosporales; family Streptomycetaceae; genus Streptomyces; species Streptomyces sp. NPDC058086. Next base: position 2,142 of record NZ_JBHVST010000143.1, read on the forward strand.
TCGACACTGTCGACGACCTGCTCGGCCTCGCCCGCCGCGTCCTCGGCGGCACTGCCCTTCTTGCGACGTCCGAACACGTCACTGTCCTTCCCGGTCGGATACGACCGAAGCGTATCGATTCCCACCCGTTGTGCCGCCCACGGCGGCATGACCGCCAGTGGACCCGAAGCCCCCTGCGGCCCGCGCCGAGTCGGGAAGTTCCGCGACCTCCTGGAAGCGGACCTTCTCGACCTGCTGGACGACCAGTTGAGCAATCCGGTCGAAACGCTCGAACCGCACCGACTCGTGCGGGTCGAGATTCACCACGATCACCTTGATCTCCCCACGGTACCCGGCATCAACCGTCCCCGGGGCATTCACCAGGGCGACACCACAGCGGGCGGCGAGCCCGGAACGCGGGTGCACGAAGGCCGCGTACCCCTCGGGCAGCGCGATGGACACACCCGTGGGCAGTACGGCGCGCTCGCCCGGCTTCAGTTCACGGCTCTCGGTGGTGCGCAGATCGGCTCCCGCGTCACCGGGCTGCGCGTACTCGGGAAGCGGTACGTCCGGGTCGACGCGGCGGATCAGCACGGCGAGTTCTTGACGGGGCTCGCGGGTCACGGGTTCACCTCGAAGGCACGGACCCGGCGGATCTGGTCCGGTTCGTTCATGGCGGCCCGGATCTCCTCCGGGCGGCCGTTGTCGATGAAGTGGTCGACCTTGACCTCGACGAAGAGGGCGTCCGCGCGAACGGCGACGGGCCCGTCGGGGCCACCTATCCGCCCGGTGGCGGTCGAGTAGATCTTGCGGCCGGCCACCGCCGTGACCTCGGCCTCCAGGTACAGCACCGTGTCCACGGGGACGGGCAGCACGAAGTCGGTCTCCAGGCGGCCGGTGACCGCGATGGTGCGCAGCAGCCAGTTCAGCGAGCCGAGCGTTTCGTCGAGGGCGGTGGCGAGCACTCCGCCGTGGGCGAGTCCCGGGGCGCCCTGGTGGGCAGGCCGTACCGTGAACTCCGCCGTGACGGTGACGCCCTCTCCCGCGCGGGCCTCCAGGTGCAGTCCGTGCGACTGGTCCCCGCCACACCCGAAACACTGTTCGTAGTGGGCGCCGAGGAGCTCGCCGGGGGCGGGCGCGTCGGGGTGCCGCACCGGCGCGACGGCATCGGCGGGAGGCTTCAGAGCTGCGGAAGTACGACTCACAGCCGCAGACCTTACCCGCGCGTCCACCAAGTCCTCGCACCGTGCCAAGCTTGGCTTCATGCAGCTCTCCGCCTCCCCGTACGAAGAACGCCTCACCGCCCCCCGCAGCTGGTGGGCGATCTGCTTCCTTGTCGGGATAGCGATGGCCCTGGTCTTCCTCCCCTTCGGCACGCTGCCGCTGCTGGGCGCGCTGGTCGGCGGCACCGCGGTCTCGGCTGTCGTGGCGAGCGCGTACGGGTCGATCCGCATCCGGGTCGTCGGCGACTCCCTGATCGCGGGCGAGGCGAAGATCCCGGTCGCGGCCCTGGGCGACGCGGAGATCATGGACCAGGAGGAGGCGCGCGCCTGGCGCACGTACAAGGCGGACCCGCGCGCCTTCATGCTCCTGCGGGCGTACATCCCCACGGCCCTCCGCGTTCAGGTCACCGACCCGGCCGACCCCACGCCGTACCTGTACCTGTCGACGAGGGAGCCGGAGCGCCTGATCGCGGCGCTCGAGGCGGCTCGGGCCGCGGCGTAGGGCCTCAGGAATCGGGGCGCGGCTTCGGAGGACAACCTCGGGGCGCAGCTCCGGAGCGCGGCCCGGGGAACGGTCCCTCCACGAAAGCGCCACCTGCGACGAAATCGCGCCCCGACCCACCACGGCGCGCGCCGGTGCGCCTTCGCGTAGCGGTTACCCACCGGCGCACACCGCTTCACGGACAGTGCGCCTCCGCACCCAGTGCTCCCGGCTCACCACGAGCCGGTGCCCCCGCCCGACCTCTCATCTCAACTCGGCGGGCGGCCGGTGTCAGGCGGGGCTCAGTGCCCCAGTTCCTTGGGGATCTCCCCCATCCGCAGGGGATCCGCCGGCTTCTCCAGGGGCGGCAGCTCCGCGAGCGCGTCCCACGGCACCTGGGACTTGCGCAGGTCCTTGCGGATACGTGCCGCCAGGCGCTTGGTGTCCCGGCGGTTCATGACCGCCCCCACCGCAGCGCCCACCATGAACGGCATCAGGTTCGGCAGATCCCGGACCATGCGTTTCATGATCTGCTGGCGCAGCTCACGCTTCATCTGGCCGCCCAACGCGGCGTTGATCGTCGACGGTTTGGTCACGTCGATCCCGCGCTCGGAGGACCAGGAGTTCAGATACCCGGTACTGCGCTGTTTGAGATTGCCCGGCGGCCGCAGGCCGTAGACCTCGTGGAGCTCGGCGATCAGCTTCAGCTCGATCGCGGCGACGCCGGTGATCTCGGCGGCGAGCTCGGTCGGCATCGCGGGCGGCACCGGCAGCATCGCGGCAGCACCGATCCCGGCACCCACCGTGGACGTCGCATTGGCCGCACCCGCGACGAGCTTGTCCGCGAGCTGTTCGGGGGTGAGTCCCGGGAACTGCCTGCGGAGGGTCGCGAGGTCCCGTACGGGAACGCGCGGCGCGATCTCGATGATCCGGTCGGCGAGGTGGGACAGGCCCGCCTTGGCCCTGCTGCCGCCCTTCTGGACGCCCTTTCTCACCCCGTCCCGAAGGCCGGCCGCACGGCGGCCGGTGGCGGGGACGGCGACGTCCGCCGGAACCGAATCGTCGGACGGTTCCGGATCGTCGGCCGGCATCACCTCCCCGGCCCGCGCAAAGGCGCCTGTAGGCGCTGTGGCGGGCGCCCGCTCGAGCGAGGCTGATCCTGTTCGGGAAGAGCCCCGCTCGTCGTCACGCACGCCTTCAGGGCCGTCTGAGGGCCCTTCGTCCGCTGCCCGTGAAGGGAAGCGGCGCTTCCAAGGTGGGGTCGAGCCAGTCACGGCCGACCCTGCCTCAGTCGCAGTCGCGGCAGATCGGCTGACCGTTCTTCTCGCGGGCCAGCTGGCTGCGGTGGTGCACCAGGAAGCAGCTCATGCAAGTGAACTCGTCCTGCTGCTTGGGCAGCACCCGGACGGCCAGCTCCTCGTTCGAGAGGTCGGCTCCGGGCAGCTCCAGGCCTTCTGCGGCCTCGAACTCGTCTACGTCGACCGACGACGTCGACTTGTCGTTCCGGCGAGCCTTCAGTTCTTCAAGGCTGTCCGAGTCGACGTCGTCGTCGGTCTTGCGTGGGGTGTCGTAATCCGTTGCCATGTCGCTCTCCCCCTCTGGGTGTCTGCGGTGTCTCAGCGCACGTAACGCGTGAGAGGCCGGACTTGTGCCCGACCTGAGGCGGAGATTTTGCCTCACATCAAGGTCTGTTACTCAATCGACACCCAACCGGACTCCTCATGAGTGATCGGCTTGGATGGCGATGCGGACCGTACACGGTCCGAAGGGCCCACTTCAAAGGCGTCCCACCGTGTACTTCCCGTGATCTAGACCCCCGAAAACCCGGATTTTCCCGGCTTTACGGCAGCCTGCGTGACCACGGAGAGTAGATGGCCGGATATTCGCCCTTGTGATCGATCACACACGAGCCTCCCAGATGGGCGACCAGAAGATTCCGCGCAAAGCGAACATCGTCGCGTGTCCGGGACATGTTCTCAGATAGGCAGGGTGACACGCATCACGAGCCCACCCCCCTCGCGCGGCTCTGCCGCGATATGGCCCCCGTGCGCGCGAGCCACCGACCGGGCGATGGAAAGGCCCAGACCCACACCCTTGTCGCTGCCCGTGCGCTCCGTGCGCAGCCGCCGGAAAGGCTCAAAAAGATTGTCGATCTCGTACGCGGGAACCACCGGACCCGTGTTCGTGACCACCAGTACCGCCTGCCCGTGCTGGACCTGCGTCGTGACCTCGACCCAGCCGTCCTCCGGCACGTTGTACCGCACCGCGTTCTGGACGAGGTTCAGGGCGATCCGCTCCAGCAGGACGCCATTGCCCTGGACGACCGCCGCGGCGCGCCCCCCGCGGATCGCCACACCCTTGGCCGCGGCCTCGGCGTGCACCTGGTCGACGGCCTGTGTGGCGACCTCGGCGAGGTCCACGGGCTTGCGCTCGACGATCTGGTTGTCGCTGCGGGCGAGCAGCAGCAGGCCCTCGACGAGCTGCTCGCTGCGCTCGTTGGTGGCGAGCAGTGTCTTGCCCAGCTGCTGGAGCTCCACCGGGGCTCCGGGGTCGGACAGGTGCACTTCGAGGAGCGTGCGGTTGATCGCGAGCGGGGTGCGCAGTTCGTGCGAGGCGTTGCCGACGAACCGCTGCTGGGCGGTGAAGGCCCGCTGCAGCCGCTCCAGCATGTCGTCGAAGGTGTCCGCCAGCTCCTTCAGCTCGTCGTCAGGGCCGTCCAGCTCGATCCGCCGGGACAGGTCCGAGCCCGCCACCGCGCGCGCGGTGCGGGTGATCCGGCCGAGCGGCGACAGGACGCGGCCCGCCATCGCGTAGCCGAAGGCGAAGGCGATGATCGCGAGGCCGAGCAGGGCGAGCAGGGAGCGGCTGAGCAGATCGTCCAGGGCCGTCTGACGCTGCTGGTCGATGCAGTTGCTGATCGCGACGTTGAACTCGTCGAGTGACAGGTTGCCCGCCTGGACGGCGGGGCAGTTGTCGCTGCTCACCTTGATCGCCGTACCGCTGACGATCTTGAAGAGCGGCTCGGCACCCGTGTTCAGCGCCTGCGCCGCGAGCAGATAGATGATCGACAGCAGCATAATGCCGGCGATCAGGAACATGCCGCCGTACAGCAGCGTGAGCCGTATGCGGATCGTCGGGCGCAGCCAGGGGAACGGGGGCTCCGCCCTCCTGGGGTCCCACGTGGGCTTCGGAGGCGCCGCGGGGGGCGCGGGAGTCGTGGCCACCGCGGATCAGATCCGGTAGCCGGAGCCGGGCACGGTGACGATGACCGGAGGTTCCCCGAGCTTGCGGCGCAAGGTCATGACGGTGACGCGGACGACGTTGGTGAAAGGGTCCGTGTTCTCGTCCCAGGCCTTCTCCAGGAGCTGCTCGGCGGAGACGACGGCGCCCTCGCTGCGCAGCAGCACCTCCAGGACGGCGAACTCCTTGGGCGCGAGCTGGACCTCCTTGCCGTCGCGGAAGACCTCGCGCCGGTTGGGGTCGAGCTTGATCCCGGCGCGCTCCAGGACGGGCGGCAGCGGCACGCTCGTACGACGCCCGAGAGCACGCACGCGTGCCGTCAGCTCGCTGAACGCGAACGGCTTGGGGAGGTAGTCGTCGGCGCCGATCTCCAGGCCCTCGACACGGTCGCTGACGTCGCCGGACGCGGTCAGCATCAGCACGCGCGTGGGCATGCCGAGCTCGACGATCTTGCGGCAGACGTCGTCGCCGTGCACGAGCGGGAGGTCGCGGTCGAGGACGACCACGTCGTAGTCGTTGACGCCGATGCGCTCCAGGGCGGCCGCACCGTCGTACACGACGTCGACGGCCATGGCCTCCCGGCGCAGTCCGGTGGCCACCGCATCGGCGAGCAGCTGCTCGTCCTCGACGACGAGTACGCGCACGTCGCTTGTCCTTCCTCTGTCCACCCGCGTAGCGCCTCTTCGGCACACGCGGGCAGGGGGGTCTGTCACGGGTAAGGCCTCCATCCTGCCCTTTTCGGCCATAAACCGGCTGTAAGACGGGTGAGAGGCGCCCGGTACGACGGTCTCGGGCCCCGGGAATGCGAGATTTTCTCGTCGGGTTGAGGTTTCCACGGAAGGGAGCGGGGGGAGGACGGCTTTACACCCCGCGATCACGCTCTGCATGTGGCAAGCCACCTTGTGGTACGTCCAACCGCTTCCGCAGAGCGGGCGTGGGTGTCCGGCACCGTCGCCGCCCAGCCCGGGCAGCGCTGGGCACCCTCTGGAGACGTGATCGCCCCTTCCCAACGGCACACCCCCGTGCCACCGACCCACGACCCAGGACGAGGGGGCGCAGCATGGACGCATTCACCGCAGGACTTCTGCAGCGCATAAGGGCGACCGAGTCCGACCTGACACGGGCTCGCGAAACAGGCGACGACTTCCTCGCGGAGGTCGAGCAGGCCGAGCTCGAGGACCTGCGCCGCCTTGCCGCCGAGCACGGTGTGGAGGTCGGCGCGTCGCGCGTCTGAGAAGTTCGTACGAGAGCGGGGCCCCGGCATCGATCCAGTGCCGGGGCCCCGCTCCGTTGTTGTGCGTACCGAATTCCGTAGCCGCTGTACGCACCGGGAACAGCGGGTGCTGTACGTACCGAGAACGGCGGGTGTCCTCAGTCGTGCCAGGCGCCGAACTCCTCCAGAAGCCGCTGGAGGGGCTCGAAGACGCCCGGGGAGGCCGCGACCGCCAGATCGCCCGCGGGGCGCTCTCCGGGGCGTCCACCGGTCAGGGCGCCCGCCTCACGGGCGATCAGGTCGCCCGCCGCGAGGTCCCAGGGGTGCAGACCGCGCTCGTAGTAGCCGTCTAGGCGGCCCGCGGCGACGTCGCACAGGTCGACGGCCGCCGAACCGCTGCGCCGGATGTCGCGCAGCAGGGGGATCAGCCGGTGGGCGACCTCGGCCTGGTGGACCTTGACCTCGGTCACGTAGTTGAAGCCGGTCGAGACCAGGGCCTGGTCCAGGGGCGGCGACGGGCGGCAGGCCAGCCGGCGCTCGCCGACCCAGGCCCCGGTGGCCCGGGCGCCCCGGCCGCGCACGGCGCTGTAGGTCTCGCCGCGCATCGGTGCCGCGACGACCCCGACGACGGTCTCGCCGTTCTGTTCGGCCGCGATGGACACCGCCCAGGTCGGCAGCCCGTAGAGGTAGTTCACCGTGCCGTCGAGCGGGTCGACGACCCAGCGGATGCCGCTGGTGCCCTCGCTGGAGGCGCCCTCCTCGCCGAGGAAGCCGTCGTGGGGGCGGTGCTGGGAGATCAGGTCGGTGATCAGCTTCTCGGCGGCGATGTCCATCTCGGTGACGACGTCGATCGGGCTGGACTTGGTGGCGGCGACCGTGAGGTCCGCCGGGCGGCCGTCCCGCAGCAGCTCACCGGCGCGACGGGCGGCGTCGTGGGCGAGCTGGAGCAGTTCGGTGTGCAGGGGCTCGATCAAGGGGCTCCTCAGGCGTACGGGCTGTCGGCGCCCGCGGCGGCGGGCTTGGGGGCGCGGGCCGGGCAGCAGCCCACAGGGCACAGGCCGTGGCTCGCGCCGAGCGCGCCCAGGGCGCAGGGTGTCACCTGCGACCCGTTCTCTGTCGCGGCGCGCTCCAGGACGAGGTCGCGGATCGCCGCGGCGAAGCGGGGGTCGGCGCCCACGGTGGCCGAGCGGCGCACGGGCAGCCCCAGCTCCTCCGCCTTGGCCGTCGCCTCCGTGTCGAGGTCGTACAGCACCTCCATGTGGTCCGAGACGAACCCGATGGGGGCCATCACGACGGCCGGGACCCCGGCCCCGTGGAGCTCCTCCAGGTGGTCGCAGATGTCGGGCTCGAGCCACGGGATGTGCGGGGCTCCGGAGCGCGACTGGTACACGAGCTGCCAGGGGTGCTCGATCCCGGTCTCCTCGCGCACGGCGTCGGCGATCAGCTTCGCCACGTCCAGGTGCTGCCTGACGTAGGCGCCGCCGTCGCCGTGGTCCTCGGCCGGGCCGGAGGTGTCGGCGGCCGCGGTGGGGATGGAGTGCGTGGTGAAGGCGAGGTGCGCGCCCGCCCGTACGTCCTCGGGGAGCTCGGCGAGGGACTTCAGGACGCCCTCGATCATGGGCTCCACGAAGCCGGGGTGGTTGAAGTAGTGCCGCAGCTTGTCGATCTTCGGCAGCTCCAGGCCCTCGGCCTCCAGGGTCGCCAGGGCGCCGGCGAGGTCCTCGCGGTACTGCCGGCAGCCCGAGTACGAGGCGTACGCGCTGGTGGCGAGGACGAGGACACGGCGGCGGCCGTCGGCGGTCATCTCGCGCAGGGTGTCGGTCAGGTACGGCGCCCAGTTGCGGTTGCCCCAGTACACGGGCAGGTCCAGGCCGTGGTCCGCGAAGTCCTTGCGGAGGGCGTCGAGCAGGGCACGGTTCTGGTCGTTGATCGGGCTGACCCCGCCGAACAGGAAGTAGTGCTGCCCCACTTCCTTCAGCCGTTCCTTGGGGATGCCCCTCCCCCGCGTCACGTTCTCCAGGAACGGAACCACGTCGTCCGGGCCTTCGGGGCCGCCGAACGAGAGCAGGAGCAGGGCGTCGTAGGGGGTGGCATCGAGCACATCTGGCATGCGTCCGATCCTGCCATCCGTCGCTGACAGCCGGACAACAGCCACATGACAAGCGGAATCGGGGAGTACCCGAGGGAGTGCATTAGGGTCCCCTAACCCGTAAGCTGTATCGGCCATCTACACGCCTTACCGGAGTCCGACCGCACGCGGTGACCGTGCGGCCGGGCCGAGCCCACCGGAGACCCCTCGTGCCCAGCCCGTACCGTGCCCTGTTCGCCGCCCCCGGCTCCAAGGGCTTCTCCGCCGCGGGCTTCCTCGGCCGGATGCCGCTGTCGATGATGGGCATCGGCGTGGTGACGATGATCTCCCAGCTCACCGGGCGGTACGGGCTCGCGGGCGCGCTGTCGGCGACCATGGCGCTCGCGGCCGCGGTGATGGGCCCGCAGGTCTCCCGGATGGTGGACCGGCACGGCCAGCGGCGGGTGCTGCGCCCCGTCACCCTGTTCGCGCTCGCGGCGGCCGCCGGGCTGCTGCTGGCCGCGCACTTCGAGTGGCCGGACTGGGCGCTGTTCCTCTGCGCGGCCGGGATCGGCTGCGTCCCGAGCATCGGCGCGATGATCCGGTCCCGCTGGGCAGCCCTCTACGCAGGCACCCCGCAGTTGCACACCGCGTACTCCTTCGAGTCCGTGGTGGACGAGATCTGCTTCATCTTCGGGCCGATCATCTCCATCGGCCTGTCCACGGTGTGGTTCCCGGAGGCCGGCCCGCTGCTCGCCGCCTGCTTCCTGGCGGCGGGCGTCTTCTGGCTGACCTCCCAGCGCGCGACCGAGCCCGTGCCGCACCCGCGTGAGCACCACAGCAGCGGTTCGGCGCTGCGCGCGGCCGGACTCCAGGTCCTGGTGGCCACGTTCGTGGCGACCGGAGCGATCTTCGGGGCCGTGGACGTGGTCACCGTGGCCTTCGCGGAGGAACAGGGCCACAAGGGTGCCGCGAGCGTGGTTCTGGCCCTGTATGCGGCGGGTTCCTGCGCGGCGGGAGCCGTGTTCGGACTGCTGCACTTCAAAGGGGCGCCCGAACGTCGGTGGCTGCTGGGCATATGCGCCATGGCCGTGAGTATGATCCCCCTGCTACTGGTCGGAAACTTGCCGTTTCTGGCCGTGGCGCTGTTCGTTGCGGGCCTGTCCATCGCTCCCACGATGATCACGACGATGTCCCTCATCGAACAGCACGTACCACGCGCGAAACTGACCGAGGGCATGACCTGGGTGAGCACCGGACTCGCGGTCGGGGTCGCGCTCGGCTCCTCCGTGGCCGGCTGGGTGATCGACGCCGCCGGTGCGAAGGCCGGGTACGGGGTTCCGGCGGTGTCCGGAGCCGTCGCGGTCGCGGTCGGATTCCTCGGGTATCGCCGGCTCAGCAGGCCGGTTCCGCAGCGGGAGGGGACCCATGAGCACCACACTGAGCGGGAAGAGCGGCACGTGGCGTAACTGGGCGGGGAACGTCACCGCCCGTCCCGTACGGGAGGTCACCCCCGCTTCGGTCGAGGAGCTCTCCGCGGCCGTACGCGAGGCGGCCGACGACGGTCTGAGGGTCAAGGCCGTCGGCACCGGGCATTCCTTCACGGCCGCCGCCGCGACCGACGGCGTGTTGATCCGCCCTCAACTGTTGACCGGCATCCGCAACATCGACCGCGAGGCCGGGACCGTCACCGTCGAGGCGGGCACCCCGCTCAAGCGTCTCAATGTGGCTCTCGCGCGCGAGGGGCTGTCGCTCACGAACATGGGCGACATCATGGAGCAGACGGTCTCGGGCGCGACCAGCACCGGAACGCACGGCACGGGCCGCGACTCGGCCTCGATCGCCGCGCAGATCAAGGGACTTGAGCTGGTCACCGCGGACGGTTCGCTCCTCAACTGCTCCGAGGAGAAGAACCCCGATGTCTTCGCGGCGGCCCGGGTGGGCATCGGCGCCCTGGGGATCGTCACCGCGATCACCTTCTCCGTAGAGCCCATTTTCCTGCTCACGGCTCGCGAGGAGCCGATGACCTTCGACAAGGTCACCGCCGACTTCGACGAACTCTTCACCGAGAACGAGCACTTCGAGTTCTACTGGTTCCCGCACACCGGCAACTGCAACACCAAGCGCAACAACCGCAGCGCCGGCCCCGAGAAGCCGATCGGGCAGATCGGCGGCTGGATCGAGGACGAGTTCCTCTCCAACGGGGTCTTCCAGGTGGCCAATCTGGTCGGCCGCGCCGCGCCCGCCACCATCCCGACGATCGCGAAGATCTCCAGCCGCGCGCTGTCCGCGCGGTCCTACACCGACATTCCCTACAAGGTCTTCACTTCTCCGCGCCGGGTGCGCTTCGTGGAGATGGAGTACGCCGTTCCGCGCGAGGCGCTCGTCGAGACGCTGCGCGAGCTGAAGACGATGGTCGACCGCTCGTCCCTGCGGGTCAGCTTCCCCGTCGAGGTGCGCACGGCCCCCGCGGACGACATCACGCTCTCCACGGCGTCCGGGCGGGAGAGCGCCTACATCGCCGTCCACATGTTCAGAGGTACGCCCTATCAGGCGTACTTCACCGCGGCCGAGCGGATCTTCACGGCGCACGAGGGCCGCCCGCACTGGGGCAAGGTGCACACCCGTGACGCGGAGTACTTCTCGAAGGTGTATCCGCGCTTCGGCGAGTTCACGGCGCTGAGGGACCGTCTTGACCCGGATCGGCGCTTTGGGAACGACTACTTGCGTCGGGTGCTGGGCTCGTAGACGAACCGTCCGTGGGCGCCGGGGTGTCGGCCGGCGCCTGCGAAGCGGCACCGGAACTCGGCGTCGGCGCAGGGGATGTGGCACGGCCGTCACCCTGAGTGGCGTCGGTGCCGAACCCGCCTTCGGCTCCGGGAGTGCTGTCGGTGGCCGACGGCTCCCTCGAAGAGGATCCGCTCGTAGGACTCGAAGGCGTCGTACCGGGCTTCGACCGGGAGCCGGAGCCGCTGCCCTTGAGGGCGTCACCGACGGTGGTGCTCGTGCCGGCGCCGCTGAAGCTCTGCCCCGACACCAGCTCGTACGTCGTGATCCCCGCCATCGTGACGCCGAAGACCAGCGCCGCCGCGACCACCGGCCGCTTCCAGCTCTTGACCCGGGCGCGATAGACGGTGCCCTCGGTGAACGCCCCCGGTACCGGAGCCTGCTGGGCCCTCGGCTTCGCCTGGACCGTGACATCGCGGAGCTGTTCGCCGGTGCGCTTGAAGAAGTGCTGGAAGACGGTGCCCCCACAGGTGGCGATCGCGCTGACCACTCCGGCGCCCAGGATCGTCCCGTACACCCCGAAGTAGGAGGCGAGTTTGGCCGCCACCACCGCGGCCACGGCGCTGCCCGCCACTTGCGGAAGGCTCAGGTCCACCCGCCGCCTCCTCGGCGCCCCCTCCTTCACGCTCTGTTCCTCACCGGCATCCGACTTCTCACGCATCCCCGGACCTTGCCTGCCTTTCCCGTACTTCTCGACCGCTTGCACGAGAAAGGGACGGACGGGCGAAACGTTTAGTTCCGTTTCTGGCGATTACGTGAAGTACGACACGTTTCAAGGTCACGAATACGGCACAGTGGACGGCCAACTACCACCCCTCACTAGAAGTTGGGCGGCGTGCCGATCCACGCACATGGCCCGAATGGAGTACTGTTGCGAGCCCTGGGTCCGGACTCCCGCCAGGGTGTCCGGGGCCTGACAGGACCGCCGGGAGGGGGCTCGTTGCACAGGGTGATGGAGTTCGTCACTTAGCGTTGCGAATAGGTAACCGTGCCATAACGGCGACCCCGGGCCCGCGCCCGACACGCCGGGCAACTCGGCAAGGTTGTGGCAGGCTGCACCCGGGCAGGCCACACTCGACTAGCGGAAGCAGCGACGCACGTGACGTCGGCAGGCACCACCCGGGAGGTCCCCATGCCCGAACTGCGTGTCGTGGCCGTCTCTAACGACGGCACACGGCTGGTGCTGAAGGCTGCGGACAGCACGGAATACACGCTTCCGATTGACGAGCGTCTGCGCGCCGCTGTTCGCGGCGACCGTCCCCGCCTCGGCCAGATCGAGATCGAGGTGGAGAGCCATCTCCGCCCCCGAGACATCCAGGCGCGGATACGTGCCGGCGCCTCCGCGGAGGAAGTCGCCCAGCTCGCGGGAATCCCCGTCGACCGGGTGCGTCGCTTCGAGGGCCCCGTGCTCGCCGAGCGTGCCTTCATGGCCGAGCGTGCCCGGAAGACTCCTGTCCGCCGCCCCGGTGAGAACGCCGGACCCCAGCTCGGTGAGGCCGTCCAGGAACGGCTGCTGATCCGGGGTGCCGAGAAGGACACCGTCCAGTGGGACTCGTGGCGTCGTGACGACGGCACGTGGGAAGTGCTGTTGGTCTACCGGGTCGCGGGCGAGCCGCACTCGGCGAGCTGGACGTACGACCCGCCCCGGCGGCTCGTCCAGGCCGTCGACGACGAGGCGCGCTCACTGATCGGCGAGTCCGACGACCTCGCGGCGCCCGAGCCGAGCTTCCCGTTCGTCCCGCGTATCGCACGGCTGCCGCGCGACCGCCCGCTGGACCGTGCCCTGGACCGGCAGATGGAGCGCCCGAGCCTGCCCGGGCCCTCCCCCGAGCCGGTCGAGGAGACCGTGAGCGACCGCGACTCGCTCACCAGCCTCCTGGAAGCGGTGCCCAGCTTCCGGGGCGACATGGTGGTGCCCGAGCGGCCCGCCACCACGGAGCTCCCGGCGACGGAGGAGCCGCCCACCGAGCCCGAGGCGGAGGAGCCCCCGGCCCCCGCGGCCTCGGCCGGTGCCGGTTCCGCCTACGCGGACGTGCTCATGCCCCGCTCGGTCGGCAGCCACCGCGACCGTCTCGTCGGCGCGACCGACCGCCAGGCCGAGGCCGACGGCGTCCGACCGGGCCGCAGAGCGGCGGTCCCGAGCTGGGACGAGATCGTCTTCGGGACGCGACGGAAGAAGCAGGACTAGTCAGTTGTACGACATCGGGGCCCGCGCCACGCTGGAGCGGGCCCCTTTGCCGTTACTGGGGGTCGGGGCCCACCGCGACCGGACGGCTGCCGTCCCGCGACCACTCCGACCACGAACCCACGTACAGCGCGGCCGGGATGCCCGCGACGGCGAGTGCCAGCACCTCATGGGCGGCGGAGACGCCCGAACCGCAGTAGACGCCGACCTCCGAAGTGCCGGTCACACCGAAGGACTTGAAGCGCTCCGCGAGCTCGCCCGATGGCTGGAACTCGCCGGTCTCCGTGACGTTCTCCGTGGTCGGCGCCGAGACCGCGCCCGGGATGTGTCCACCCACGGGGTCGATCGGCTCGACCTCGCCCCGATAGCGCTCACCTGCCCGGGCGTCGAGCAGCAGCCCCGTACGGGCGAGCGCGGCGGCCCCGTCCGCGTCCAGCAGCGGCCGGGCGCCCGCGGCCGGCGCGAAGGTTCCGGGGGCGGGCTCGGGGATCTCCGAGGACACCGGCCCGCTCCAGGCGGCCAGCCCGCCGTCAAGCACGCGCACCGACGGATGACCCGTCCAGCCCAGCAGCCACCAGGCCCGCGCGGCGGCCCACCCCACGCCACCGTCATACACGACGACATCCCGGTCCGCGGACACCCCGGCGGTCCGCATCGCCTCGCCGAAGACCTCCAGGTCGGGCAGCGGATGACGGCCGCCCGCGCCCGGCTCCCCGGCCAGTTCGGCATCCAGGTCGACGAAGACCGCGCCGGGGATGTGCCCTGCCGCGTAGGCGGCCCGGCCGTCGAAGGGGGCGGCCCCGGCGGCCGTCGCCATGGAGAGCTGCCAGCGGATGTCGAGCACGACCGGCGGGTTCGGTCCCGCCAGGTCGCTCGCGAGTTCGGATGCGGAGATGATGGCGTTCATAGCCACCATCCTTGCGCACGGGGTGGCCCCGGCGTCCAGGTCCGGCTACTCTGCTCGGCCGGACAGGTCCGATCACCGGGCGTACGGGATCGGGCACATGCTGTACAGCCGATGGACACCCCCCGGCAATCGCGCGGAAACGGATGGGAAACGGCACATCGGGCATTCTCCGGCAGTGGACCGCTACACGATGACGCCGCCGGGGCGCGCAGGGTGACGGGTGGTGCGAGCATCGGCACGGGGCGTGCACGCGCGCGATTGCGGTACGCGTGTTCGTAGGCGGAAGGTGAACGGCCACCGCGAGGGGCCGAGAAGAGAGTGACGATGACCGAGGCACGGGAGTCGGCCGGCCCGAACGGCACCACGAACGCTCGGCACGCACCCGGTGTGCCCTGCTGGGTGAGCCTGATGGTGCACGGGATGGCCACGACCCAGGAGTTCTACGGAGAGCTGTTCGGCTGGGAGTTCCAGCCGGGCCCGCGGCAGCTCGGCCCGTATGCGCGGGCCCTGCTCGACGGCCACGAGGTGGCGGGAATCGGACAGATGCCACCCGACCGGCATCTGCCGATCGCCTGGACGCCGTATTTCGCCTCGGAGGACGTGAACCACACCGCCGAGTCGGTACGGCACTGCGGCGGCACCGTGGGCGTGGGTCCCCTGGACGCCGGAGAGGCCGGGCGGCTGCTGATCGCCTCGGACCCGACAGGCGCCGTCTTCGGGGTCTGGCAGGCGGCGGCCCATCTGGGCACGGCGCTCCACGGGGTGCACGGCACCCCCGCCTGGATCGAGTTGGTGACCCGCGACACCGAGAGCGTCGTCAAGTTCTACCAGGGGGTCTTCGGACATGAGCCGGAGCCCGTCGTCTCGGCCGACTTCGACTACATGACCCTGCACATCGACGGCCGCCCGGTGGCCGGCGTGCACGGCGTCGGCCACGGCCTGCCCCGCGACCGCGGCCCGCACTGGCTGACGTACTTCGAGGTCTCGGACGTGGACGAGGCCGTCGCCCAGGCCACCGACCTCGGCGGACACCTTCTCAAGGCGGCCCACGACTCGCCCTACGGGCGGGTGGCCACGGTGGCGGACCCGGAGGGCGCGGTGTTCTCGGTGATCCGCACGGAGCGATGATCCACGCTGCGCGCTGAGAGTCAGGCGGAGGCGATCGGCAGTACGTCGGGCGAGAGGGCGCCCGCGCGGGCCGTCGCCGCCGTCATCCGGCGCCGGTGGTGTCGACGGCACAGGACCTCGTAGCCGATGTCCTCCGCCTGATTGACGTCGCCGACGACCACCTGGGCGCCCTCGACGACCATTTCGCCGCCTATCGTGCGGGCGTTGTGGGTGGCGCGGGCGCCGCACCAGCACAGGGCCTCGACCTGGAGGACCTCGACCCGGTCGGCGAGCTCCACGAGACGCTGGGAGCCCGGGAAGAGCTTGGAGCGGAAGTCGGTGGTGATGCCGAAGGCGAAGACGTCGATGCCCAGGTCGTCGACCACCCGGGCCAGTTGGTCGATCTGTCCGGGGGCCAGGAACTGGGCCTCGTCCGCGATCACGTAGTCCGCCCGGCCGCCCTGGGAGAGGTGGACGACGAGATACCCGTACAGGTCCTGGTCGTCCGCGACCTCCACGGCATCCGTGACCAGGCCGAGGCGCGAGGAGAGCTTGCCCTCTCCCGCGCGGTCGTCGCGCGTGAAGATCATGCCCTGCAGGCCCCGGGCCGAGCGGTTGTGCTCGATCTGGAGAGCCAGCGTCGACTTCCCGCAGTCCATCGTTCCGGAGAAGAACACCAGCTCGGGCATGGGGAGTTGAGCACCTTTCGACAAGAAGGGAGACGGGCGGAGGGGAACGGGCGGCGAGGGGTCAGGTACGTACTTCCAGGAGCGGAACGTGCTGCTCCACCGGTGCCATCGAACCGTGGTTGCCGACCATCGCCGACTCCTTCGGCTCCCGCTCGGTCGCGACGATAAGGACGTCGTCGCAGGCCGCCGCCACGACGTCGCCGATCCGGGCGTACACCCGTTCGTCGACCTGCGGCCCGAACCAGCCCGCCGCGATCGCCTCGTCGCGCGAAGCCACCCAGAACTGTTCGCCGAGCACCTCGCGCCAGCAGGTCAGGACGTCCGCCTCGGCGCCCGGGACGGCGTACACGTGCCGGGCCCGGGCCTCGCCGCCCAGCAGGGCGACTCCCGCGCGCAGCTCCCAGTCCTCGTCGAAGTCGATGCGGTGCTGCTCGTCGAAGGGAATGTCGATCATGCCGTGGTCGGCGGTGATGTACAGCGCCGCGCGCGGCGGCAGTTGCTCCGCGAGGCGCTGGACCAGGCGGTCGACGTACATCAGCTGGCCGCGCCAGGGGTCGGAGTCGACGCCGAAGCGGTGGCCCTTGCCGTCCACCTCGGCGTAGTAGGTGTACACCAACGATCGGTCACCGGCGGCCAGTTGTTCGGCCGCGAGGTCCATGCGCTCCTCGCCGGACAGCCGCCCGTGGAACGTTCCGCCGCTCAGGGCGATCTTCGTGAGCGGGGTGTTCTGGAAGGTCGGGGACGAGACCTGGGCCGTGTGCACACCCGCCGCGTCCGCGAGCTGGAAGACGGTGGGGTACGGCTGCCAGGCGCGGGGTTCCGTCCAGGGACTCCAGCGCAGCTGGTTCATCAGCTCGCCGGTCCTCGGGTTGCGCACGGTGTAGCCGGGCAGGCCGTGCGCGCCGGGCGGCAGGCCCGTGCCGACGGAGGCCAGGGAGCTCGCGGTGGTCGCCGGGTAGCCGGCGGTGATCGGGCGGCCGGTGCCGCCGCGCGAGCTCCCGAGGAGGGAGCTCATGAAGGGGGCCTCGTCCGGGTGCGCCTTCAGCTGCTCCCAGCCGAGACCGTCGATCAGGAAGACGCAGTTCCGGTCGGCCCCGGTCAGCTCCGGTATGGCGGTGGTCATGCCGGGGACGCCCATGCCGGTGGCGAGCGTGGGCAGCAGATCGGCGAGCGAGCCCGCGCCGTACTCGGGGACGGGCGCGGAATCGATGGCCAGCGGTTCCGGGTGGTCCCAGGTGGGCAGCGCCATCAGCGGGTGATGTCCGCGGTCGCCTCGGAGAGGGACTGCGCGAAGGCGAGGGCCTGGCGCACCGTCTCCGGGCCGTCCCCGGCCTCGCTGACGCGCAGGCTCAGGTCGTCCGCCGTCGAGTTGCCCGTGTAGCCGTGGTCCGCCTCGCAGTTGGGATCGCCGCAGGCCGCGGGCTCCAGGTCGATGCGGGAGACCGCGCCCCAGCCGATGGTCAGGACGACCTCGCGGGGCAGCGTGCCCGGTGTGTACGACTCGGGGTTGGCGACGACCCGGCTGACGACGACCGACGAGATCCGGCCGAGTTTCACGGACTCGGTCGAGGTCGTGGCGTACGGCGTCGGTGAGGTCGTGTCCGCGTTCTGCTCATCGGTGTGGCTCACGATGAAGCGGTTGCCGGTGAGGACGAGCACGGTCACGTGCCGGCGCACCTCGTTGGCGTCGAACGTCGTCTCCTGGTGGACCAGGTACGACCGGATGGTCTCGCCGCCGATCGCGGCCTCCACCGCCTCGGCCACGAGGGCCGGGTAGTAGCCGCTGCGCTCGATCGCCGCTCGCAGCCCCTGGGTCGTCGTACTGGTCTTGGCCATGACGTCCATCCTACGGTGGCCCACTGACTGCGAGGCACCGCTCGCGGGTGTCTGTCGTGGACGGATCAGAACGAATCGTCGACGGCGGCGGGCGCCGGAACGGCTCGGACGGCGGGACCCGTACGGCTCAGACGACGGGAAGCGTGCGGGGACCGAGGTCGTCGCGGACGGGGGCGCGGGCCAGCCGCACGGTGGCGCCGAGCACGCTCAGGCCGCGTGGGGCGACCACCACCGGCTCCAGGGAGACGGCGACGACCTCCGGGTGGTCGTCGACCAGCCGCGAGACGCGCAGCATCAGCTCTTCGAGGGCCACGGTGTCGACCGGCGCCGAGCCACGCCAGCCGAACAGGAGCGGCGCCGTCCGGATCGACCGGACCAGCGAGCTCGCGTCCCGGTCGGTGACCGGAACCAGCCGGTGGGCCGTGTCCCCGAGCAGCTCCGACGCGGCTCCGGCCAGGCCGAACGAGAGCACCGCTCCGGCCGCCGGGTCGATGACGGCCCGTACGACCGTGTCGACCCCGCGCGGCGCCATCCTCTGCACGACCGGGCGCAGCACCTCCGGCGTTCCGAAGAGGTCGGTCAACTCCGTGTACGCCCTCCTCAGTTGCGCCTCGTCCGTCAGATCCAGACGTACGCCGCCCAGGTCGGCGCGGTGTCTCAGGTGCGGGGCGGTGGTCTTGAGGGCCACGGGGTAGCCGAGAGTGCGCGCGGCCGCAGCGGCCTCGTCGGGTGTAGGCGCGGGCAGAGCCCGGTGTACGTCGATGCCGTACCGCCCGAGCAGCGCGCAGGCGTCCTCGGGGCCGAGCGTCAGTCCCGAGCCCCGGGAGAGCAGCTCGTCGATCTGCTCAGCGGCGCCCTTCTCGTCGATGTCCTCGTACTCGGGGACCTTTCCGGGCTCGGCCGCCTCGCGCCGCCACTGGGCGTACTTCACGGCTTCGGCGAGCGCCCGGACGGCACGCTCGGCGGCGGGGTAGGCGGGGATGAGCCGGGAGTCCACCGCGTCGCTCTCCACCC
>NZ_JBHVST010000144.1:0-20845 GCF_042885015.1 Streptomyces sp. NPDC058086
TGGACGTACTTGGGTCTGTGCCCGGTGCGGCGAAGGGGGTCCCTCCCTGTTCGAGCGAAGCCGAGAACTTGGGGGCGCGTGCATGGCGTCGCGGGCCAGATGTATCTTGCTGGTCGGGCCGCCTCGCAAACCTCCGAGGCCACGGTGCCCCCTTTTCGGGCTCCGGCGGCATGGTGGTGGGCCCGCACGACCGTGGAGTCGCTCGACACCAGCCAGTCGATGTCGCCTGCCGCATCCGCCTGGGCCTGCGCTGCCTTCAACATCCGCTCGACGTATCGTCCTTGGCCCACCTGCGGAAACGGGTGTGCAGCCTGGCCCGCGATCCGTACCGCTCGGGCGCATACCGCCAGGCCACCCCGGTACGGAACTTCCACACGATCCCGTTCAGAACGGTCCGGTCATCCAGCCGCTTGCGGCCCGACAGCGGCACCAACAGCAGCGGACGGGTGAACTCCCGTTCCGTTTCGGCCAGTTCATGGCGACGTATCGCCCGACCATAATCCCTCGCCAAGATCACGTGCCGATGAGCTCTGCCGGAACGGGCGTGATAGGCGAGGGGCGTAATAGCCTGCCGAGTCAACTGGGAACAGATCATCGAGACGGCCTTCATCCCGGTCTCGGCAGGGCTCTCTGGTTGGTGCTTCGTAGTGGCGTGGACCAACTTCCGCATCCTTGTCCGCGGACAGTGGATCGAGGCGGAGGTCGTCTACGTCCGTGGGGACACGGATGGAGACGGCGGGCCTGGCCTGTTCGCCTGCCTGCTCTCCGGAGCCGGAGGGGCCTTCGTCGCCGTGAGGCTGTTCCTGGACGTCTTTGACTGATTGTCTCGATCGCCCGCACCCCCGGTCGCCGTCACAGGCCCGTGACCAGGTTTTCGATCAGGCCACGATCGCCCCACATTGCTCCTGGTGTGAGCCCGACACTTTGACGGCAACTCCTACGGCGTGTTCGAGATATGGGCTCGGTGCGGGTTGCTGCTGGTCACGATCCGATCGTTGCGGTGTTTCGGATCGCTCCTCAGCTGATCCGCCAGGGACGGAGCTTCTCGGGGTTTCGCACCGCCCAGATACGCCTGATCCGGTCGCCCGCGATCTCGAACGCGAACACGGTCGCGATGTTGCCGTCCTGCTGCGCTACCAAGCCGGGCAGGCCGTTGACCGTGCATTCCAGGAACGTCGTGCGGTCGCCCGACACACGGGCGATCTCGGCGTATGCACGTGCGATCTGCTCACCGCCCACGATCGGGTACTGGTGGGTGACGGCCAGCCCGCCGCCGTCGGCGGTCGCGGTGGCGTCGGGGTCGAGCAGGCTGATCAGGGCGTCGATGTCCTTGGCCTCCCACGCCGTTCTGAACCGCCTGACGATGCCGGCCTGCTCGGTACTCGGGCCCGCCGGGGTCTGCGCGGTGCGGATGCGACGGCGGGCGGACGAGGCCAGTTGGCGGCACGCCGCCGGAGTACGGCCCACGATCTCGGCGACCTCGCCGAAGGGGTAGCGGAAGACGTCGTGCAGGACGAACGCGACGCGCTCGGACGGGGTCATCGAATCGAGGACGACCAGGAAGGCCATCGTCACTGACTCGTCGAGGGTGACCCGATCGGCCGGGTCGATCCCGGCGACGCCGGAGCGCCCAGTGATCCATTCCGTGGGCTCGGGCAGTGGTTCCGGGATCCAGTCGCCCACGTACATCTCCCGCCTGGCCCGCGCCGAGCCGAGCAGGTTCAGGCAGATGCGGCTGGCGACCGTCACCAGCCAGGCGCCGGGCGACTCGATGGCCTGCTGCTCCCGTGCGGACATGGCGTACCAGCGGGCGTAGGTCTCCTGCACGACGTCCTCGGCGTCGGCAAGGGACCCGAGAAGTCGATAGCCGAGGTTGATCAGCTGACGCCGCTCGCTCATGATCGCGCTGAGGCCCGGATCGCTCTGATCGTCGCCGTGCTCGGCTCTGGTGGTCATGGTCTGGCCGTCTCCCTCGCTCGCTTGTGTCCCTCTACCCGTTACGACAGGACAGCGCATCGGAATGTGAGGCCGACGCGCCGCCTCACATTCCGCACGGCTGCGTTGTCGTAACGGTGAGGACGACAACAAGACGGAGAGGTGACTCCAATGAACGACTTCCAGGCCATCGCGGATCGCGTCGAGATCGAGGCACTGCGCGGCGAGTTCACCGACGCGGCGATGATGCGCGACCGACCCCGCCTGGCGTCGCTGTTCACACCGGACGGTGCCCTGCGCATGCCCAATATCCCCGCCGAGCTGGTCGGCCGCGAGGAGATCCGCGCCGGGGGCGAGCGGCTGCAGAGCCAGTGGGACTTCTTCGTACAGACCACACACCCCGGCACGATCCTGCTCGACGGCGACACCGCGACCGGCCGCGCCTACATCCAAGAACTCGCGCGCACCCTCGACGGACGTCAGGGTCTGAACTACGCCGTCTACCACGACCGTTACCAGCGCACCGCGGAGGGCTGGAAGTTCGCCGAGCGGGTGTACGAGGTCAGGTACCTCGACACCTCCCCGCTGGCGGGCACGGCGCCCCAGACGGCGCGGGGTTCCGGGACCAACCCGGCAGATGCCACGGCCACCCCGGCTCCGGCCGCATCCTTCGCCGACCCGGCATCGGTCGAACGACTGGAGCGGGTAGCCGCCGCGCTGCGTGCGGGCGGCTTCACCGCCGAGATCCTCGACGACGCCGCGGCCGCGCGCGCCCGCATCAAGGACCTGGTCCCCGAGGGTGCCAGCGTGCTCACCGGAGCCAGCGAGACCCTCCGACTGTCCGGCATCGACGAGGACATCAACGCCGGCGGCCGGTACGACGCCATCAGGCCGCGCGTTCTGGCCATCGACCGTGCCACCGGCGCCGACGAGATCCGAAGGCTGGTCGCCAGCCCCGAATTCGTCGTCAACAGCGTCGCCGCGGTCACCGAGACCGGCTCGCTCGTTCTTGCTTCGGGCAGCGGCAGCCAACTCCCTGCCAACGTGGGCGGCGCCGCCCACGCGGTCTGGATCGTGGGCGCGCAGAAGGTGGTGCCTGACCTGAGCACAGCGCTGCGCCGCGTCGAGGAGCATGCCCTCCCGCTGGAGAACGCCCGCGCCCAGGCGGTGTACGGGATGCCAAGCGCCGTCAACCACCTGCTCATCCTCAACGCGGAAGCCCGCCCAGGGCGCGGCACCGTGCTGCTTCTCCGGGAGGCCATCGGATACTGACCCGGCCCATGCGGTTGGTTCCGCATTCCACGCCGTGACGGCGCTCGTACAGCCCGGGCGAAGCTGTACTCGCGTCCGCCGCGCGAGCCCTTCTTCCTCCGGTTCGATCGCTGGTCGTCCTTGACCGGGATCACGGCCTCGATCCCGCGCCGCGCGAGCAGCGGGGCGAGGCGGCGAGCGCGGGCGCGTTGGCGGGAGCCGTTTACGGCTGGAAGTACTCCGACATCAGGCGACTTACCCATTCCGGCTGCTTGATGTTCACCGCGCGGAACTCCTCCATCGTCGGCTTCAGGTCGAGGACCGGGGTGCCGGAGACCGCGTCGAGGCCCACCACCGTCAGTTCGCGGCCGTGGACGGATTCGATGGCGCAGCACGTTACCCCGATGCGGTTCGGTCTGCGGGGGCCGCGACCGGCGAAGACACCAACGGGCGGGAGGTCGGAGCGGCCGCGGTAGGGGCGGGGTTCGCGGAAGTCGTCGTGCTCCGGAAACTGGTCGAAGATGAAGAGGACCTCCACATGGGAGAAGCCCTCCAGACCCTGGAGGCACGCCTCGCCGAAGCGCTCGTCGATGGTGATCGTGCTGCGGACGGCACCCCAGTTGTCCGTGTGCTGGACGTCCGTCCGGTTGTTCCGGACTGTACCTATCGGTGTGACCTCGAAGCTTGGCATGGCGAGGTTCTATCTCTTTGGTCGCCGTCGTGCCCAGATGAGGATGGCCGCGAGGTGGAGTGCGGCCTGGTAGGCGATGGCGAGTTTGTCGCACCGTAGGGCCAGGCCGTGCCACTGCTTGAGGCGGTCGATGCAGCGTTCGACGGTGTTGCGCTGCTTCTGCGCATCAGCGTCGAAGCCGGGCGGGCGCCCGCCTTTGCGGCCCCGCCGCAGGCGTTGCCCGAACTGGTAGGGCACGCGGATGCGGGCCATGACGGCCTCGAAGGCCCATGCGTCACCGGCCTGACCTGCTGTGACGGCGAAGGCAAGGGGGCGTGTGCCGCCGTCTGCGGCAATTGTGGGCGGTCTGGAACGAGCCGAGCTCGTCGGGAAGATCCGGCCAGGGCGAACCGGTGTGGTACTTCCACGCGATGGCCTCCAGGGTGCGGCGTTGGTCGGCCCACCGCCGCCCGCGGACCGGGGCAGCCGGCATCAACGGCTCGATCCGAGCCCACATCGCATCAGTGATCACTAATCGGACAGATACATCCGAGCAACTGACAACCCGACCCGAGAGACACGTCCTAGGCCTCCCGGAGGGCCGCCGGACGGCGTACGAACTCCCGCCGAGGTGCTGGCAGGTGCCCTTCTCGGACGCTGCCGTCGCGGTCGTCCTTCGGGTAGAACCCGGTACGGGTCACTCCCTCAGAGCAGACGCAGGACGCCGACGACCTTGCCAAGGATCTGCGCCTCGTCGCCAGGGATCGGCGAGTACGACGGGTTTCGAGGCATGAGCCACACCTGCCCGTCCTGTCGGCGCAGCACCTTCACGGTCGCCTCGTCCTCCAGGAGTGCGGCGACGATATCCCCGTGGTCGGCGCTGTCCTGCCGCCTCACGGTCACAATGTCACCGTCGCAGATCGCCGCGTCGATCATGCTGTCGCCGGAGACCGTCAGGGCGAACAGGTCGCCCTCCCCCACGACCTGGCGGGGCAGCGAGTAGACGTCCTCGATCATCTCCTCGGCGAGCAGGGGTGCGCCGGCGGCGATCCGTCCGACGAGCGGTACGTCGACCGGTGCGGCGCTCCTGCTGACCAGGTCGGGTGCCCACGAAGGCCGGACCCGGTAGGCGCGGGGACGGTGCGGGTCGCGGTAGAGAACGCCCTTGCGCTCGAGGGCCATCAGCTGGTGGGCAACCGAGGATGTACTTGCGAGCTCCACGGCCCGGCCGATCTCCCGCATCGACGGCGGGTAGCCCTGCCGGTCGACCGACTCCGTGATGTAGCGGACGATGGCCGACTGGCGGCTCGTCAACTCCCCCTCAGCGGCCCGGGGTCCCGGGGGACGGCCCTGCCGTGCGGGCACGCTGTTCTCCATCCCGGGCACCTCCGTACAAGATCTCGCAAGTCGTGACCTTAACCCGCCACCTCCCCCAATTGGAACACCCTTTCGGTTCTCCGTTCTCGGTTCTCGGTTCTCCGGCGAACCGAGAACGGAGAACGGTGCGGACCGCGTGATCGCGGGGCGGGCCGGCGGCTACGCCGGCACCACCGGATCCACGGTCGATCCGTACGTCGCGATCCACCATGCCGTGCGGTTTGCCGAACGGGGCGATCCATTCAGGTTGCAGCGCCCGGTGCGCACGGGGGGCGTGTCGCGTTCATCAGCACGTTGCCGTTGCCCTTCCTCTGCCCACCCAGGGACGGACCAGCGCCATCGCGGGCGTGCCCCCGCCCCGCTATCCTGATCAAAGATGCATACATATGTGCAAATAGTGCATCTGGCGTCGTTGCTGCCCCCTACCCTGCAGGGAAAGGAAGATCAGCATGACTTCAGTGTTTCCCCCTCTCACTCCGATCCTGGAGCCCGCGGCGAAGGAACTTGTCGAGGCGACCTCCCCGCACCCGCGGATCTACGAGGTGCCGCCGGATCAGGGACGTGACATCCTCGCCGGCCTGCAGACCGGAGAAGGTGTCACAAAACCCGACGTCGAGGAGGAATGGGTGACCGTCGACGCCGGCAAGTGGGGGCAGGTACGCACCCGCATCGTGCGCCCGCGCGGCATCTCCGGGACGCTTCCGGTCATCCTCTACATCCACGGAGCCGGGTGGGTGTTCGGCGACGAGAACACCCACGACCGCCTCGTACGCGAACTCGTCGTCGGCGCCGGCGCGGCCGCGGTCTTCCCCGTCTACGACCGGGCCCCCGAGGCCAAGTACCCCACCCAGATCGAGCAGAACTACGCCGTGGCCCAATGGTCCGACCGCGAAGGCGCACAGCACGGCCTGGACGCCTCGCGCCTCGCCGTATGCGGCGACTCCGTAGGCGGAAACATGTCCGCGGCCCTCGCCCTGATGGCCAAGGACAGGGGCGATGATGTCCGGGTCAGCTGCCAGGTCCTGCTCTATCCCGTCACCAACGCCGACTTCGACACCCCGTCCTACCTGCAGTTCGCGGACGGGGACTACCTGACCCGGGACGGAATGATCTGGTTCTGGGACCAGTACACCACCGATGCCGCCCAGCGCGCCGAGCCCTACGCCTCGCCGCTGCGGGCCAGCATCGACCAGCTGCGCGGTCTGCCCCCGACCCTGGTCATCACCGACGAGGCCGATGTCCTGCGTGACGAGGGCGAGGCCTACGCGGCCAAGCTGCGTGAAGCCGGCGTCGACGTCACCGCGATCCGTGTTCTGGGCATGGTCCACGACTTCCTGATGCTGGACCTCCTCCGTGACACCAACGCCACCAAGGTGGCTCGTCACCTCGCCATCGACGCACTCAAGACCGCCCTGCACGGCTGACGATGATGATGATGTTCAGGCTAGAAGGGCTGCGCCGCGGGCCGCAAAGGAAGCTCGGCGGTTGATCCGCGTCGGTACTACGAACTCGTACGCCGTGTGCTGCATGCTCCTGCCACATCGCGCGGCTTTGCAGCGTGGGACAGGCGACGGTGTTCGCGCCACGGTCCGTGAGCCCGTCGCGGGTGATACGGGAGAGGCGGGCACGGACTCGCAGGCCGAGCGGCAGGAGGGTGTGCCCGCCGGTTGCGGCGTTCCGGCCGACGAAACCGAGGGTCTCCGGCAGGTTCATCGTCGTTTGTCGTACCGGCGGGCGTTGTCGGACGCAGCCATGCGCAACTCGACGCGGCTGGTGAGGCCGAGTTCGGCGACCGTCGCTGGAGGGACTCCTCGCGGCCCGTCCCGCGGAGAGCCTCGCCGACCTGCGTGAACATCTGGGCACCCTGCCGCCCCCGGTCGACGCATACGAGGCCGCGGCAGGTTGACATCGTCAGAGCGGGGCGTGGCCTGGCCCCTTCGACGCGCTGCGCCGGCTGCGCAGCTCGCGGACGCGGTCCTGCTGGGAGAACAACCGCCGGTTCTCCCGCCGGCTCGCGCAGCTCGTGGCGAAGCGACGTCGCAAGTCGCATACACAGCGAGTCCGTCAGGCAGGAGGCCAAGTCGCCCAGCGGAGTGGCCGCGGCCACGTCAAGGCGCTCGAGGACTACGGCTCTCCGAACTGACTACTTGGCGATCCAGTGGCCCAGTTCATTTCCGCCGGCGTCCGCCGCTCGCTGCAGCGCCTCCGGGGAACCCAGCATGCCGTGAGGCAGATAGCCGGACCGGACGCCCAACTCCCACCCGTTCACCTGGACCGCGAGGGCGGCCAGGGCAAGGGCGCTGAGCGGCAGCAGAGTACTGGGGGCGGGGTCGGATCCCACGCTCTCCCGGTGCTCGATGAGCCGGGCCACGAGAGCCTGTTCAAAGGCGTGCTGGTCGTCGTCGAGGAGTACGCGAAGGAGGCGCTGGTCCGGCGTCAGGGGGCCTGCTGTGTCCAGTTTCCGGGCCGCCTCGGCGCGCTCGTCGACGTCCGGCCTGCACAGGGTCACGGTGGGCCAGTCCCGGGGCAGGTGCCCGCACGCCTGGGCCAGGTAGCCGCACAGTGCGTCCATCGCAGCAAGGTCCGCCCGATCCGACGTCGAATCGGGCGCGCTGGTTCCGGAACGCTCGGAGCCGACCAGAGGGAGGACGGCCGCCACCGTAGCGGTCACGGCCATGGCCGCCGCCGCGGCCGTCACGACCTCGCGGCACGTACCACGGCGCCGGGCACGGCGTCGCAGGTCCGCGACCGGCGGCTGTCGCGAGGCCCGGCTGCCCTCCTCGACGAGATCGCGAAGACTGCGCTCAGCGTCGGCCAGGGCGGGACAGAGCTCCTTCCGGATCGGCGGCGAGGTGGCGGGCCAGGTTCGCGCGGGCTCGGGCGAACCTGCCGCGCACGGTGCTCACTGGCAGGCCCAACTGCTCGGCGACCTGTTCGATCAACAGGTCCAGAGCATCGTGCAGCAACAGCACAGGGCGCTGGTTCACAGGCACCCGGCGCAGCAACTCGGCGACAGCCACCGTCTGCGGCGTGAGCTGGGGGCTGCGGCCGCTGGGCACCCAGGCGCAGCAAAGCCGCAGCACGTCGGCGCAACCTCCGGATCTAGCTGACCGCAAGGTTGATCGCCACCCGGGGCACCCACAGTTCCGGCACGTCATAGGCCCGGATCCGGGGCCAGCGGTCCAGGGCCCGGATGAACGCTTCCTGCACGACGTCCTCGGCCTGCTCGAGACTGCCGGTGACCGAGAACAGCTGACCGACCAGGCTCGCGCCGGTCGACCTCCTCGGCGTTCAAGGGGCTGGACGTCTCGGCGCAGGCGCACGGGCGTGGGTTGCAGCGCGGCGCAAGGGCCTCCCACTGGGCCGCGGCGGCGGCCTCCTCGGCGTCGGCGAAGGAGCGCTGTAGCGAGTCGACGGACGGGTGTTTCGATTCCCGCCGTGCCTGGGTGCTGGGTGGGGAAACCCAGCCGACGGAGCCTGTTTGTGCAGACCTGTCGTGCGCCTTTCCCACCGTTGGCGGGACAGGCGATTAAATACCGGAGCATGACTACAGAGCCGCAGCGCTTCCGTATCTTGTTGGTCCCTGAACACGTCGAGGACAGAGGCGGCGCCTCCGTGGAGGACTCGGCCGTGCGATCGGCAGTCGTCGAGGCGACGGGCGAGACAGGCGCCTCGGGCTACCCCCGCTACGCCGGGGACGGGATCGTGGCCGACATCGACCCCAGCACGCGCACGGTCGAGGCGGTGCTGGTCGATGGTTCAGAACTGGACTATGGGCTGAACGCCAGGGTCGCTTCCTGATCGGCTCTGTTCTCCCGGTGGCGCCGCGTATCGAGTGCCGCAGCCTGTTCGATGGCCCGTTGCAAGCAACGGGCCATCCAGCAAGGCGCCTCGGCTCCCTACGTTCCGTGCCGGACGGCAGAAGGCGCTGGCCCTCCTCAAGACAGCCGCATCCCTGCGGATTGTCGGGCTATCGGTCAGGCGACGCACCCAAGTCACCCTCGTCGGACAACAGCGCACTGAACGCTCCCCGAACCACAGGATTCACAGACGCCCGCGTCCGCCCGATCGGCGTTCGTTCGTGTCACGGTCTCGTAGAAGGGGAACCGGTGGCCTTCTCAGGCGCTCGCATCCTTCCTGGGGACGTTGACGGGGTGGCGCCGTGCGGCGCGACACCGGCCGCGGTGATCCCGTCGTGGAGGGCCTCGAGGTTGCGCTCACCGTCTCGGGACCGAGTTCCGGCCGCGCGCGGCCCGGGTGAGATCCACTGCGGCCGGCCGCGCGAACAGCCTGAAGAACACTAACACTTCCTCTTCCACCCTCAGTTCGTCCTCGTGTGATGACAGGGCCGCGTCGACGGTCTCGACAGTTCCGCTCACGACTCCTGGCGCGAGTGTGATGATGCGTCGCGCAAGGCGGTCGACGAACTCGTACGCCAGGCCGGCGATGAAGAATGGGAGCTCGACATGCTGGTCGGCTTCACCAGCTCAGAGCTCCTCGATTCTCCCTCTGGAGATCACTGATCACCCTGGCACCGTGCCCGCCGTCGCTGGCCGGGGACATAGCCCGGGGGGACAATGAGGACACGACCTAGGTGGATCTCGTCCGGTACTCCTGTGATAGGAGGGAACGCGGTGGGAGACCAGGAGACTCGAGCGGCGCTGGACCGGCACTGGGCAGCGTCTGCTGCCGGGGACCAAGACGTCGAGCACGAGATCTATCACGACGACGTCATCACTGACTATCCCCAGTCGGGTGAGCGCATCCATGGCCGCCGCAATCTACAGGCGCTGCGCTCGCACCACCCGGCCAAGCTCACCTTCACCATCCGCCGGATTCTCGGTAGTGGGGACCTTTGGATCACCGAATATGTGATCGACTACGACGGGAAACCGGCATCCACTATTAGCATTATGGAATTCCAGGACGGCAAGGTCGCCCACGAGACCCAGTACTTCGCCAATCCGTTCGCTCCGCCCGCCTGGCGTGCCAAATGGGTGGACTCGATGTCCCAGCCCTGAGATCGGGCTGGGCCAGTTGAGTTTCGGTGCTCCGGCGGGGCATGGCATCGTCCGGCGAAAGGTTCCGAAACGTCCGACGGACCCGGGCGGGGTGAGTCGGACTGCTGCGGCCGGTTTCTCCCAGGGGTGGTGTAAGGCCCTGGGCGCGTTTGAGCTGTGTGCATGCGGCGATGGTCAGCCAGGTCCAGCGGTCGGCGATCCCGACTCCCGCTACCCGGGTTTCATCCAGCCCAGGTTCTGCTTGACCAGCTGGAATGTGTACTCAAGGCCGAAACGCTGAAGGAACGCCTCCTATACCCCGCCCCTCGGATCGATGACGATGTCCGGATCCCCGGACTGCCACTGGCCGGTGGTGTTGAGGCGCTCGACTACTCGTCGGAGCTGGAGCCGCCATCCGCACTCTCCGCTACAAACGAGACCTGGCTGAGAAGTACGCCCGGTTCAACCGCGACCACACCCGGCTGCGGTGCCAGGAGCAGGAGAACGCGCCGTCGCCCGCCTCCAGCCGGCGCCGCGGCGGCTCCTTTAGGTCGCCGATGCGGATCATGGCTTCGGCGACTTTGCGCGGGTCACCGGGGATGGCATCCAGGGGCACGCTGTTCTTGCTGGGCGTGAAGTCCGCGGCCTGGGTGCCGGCGTAGGCGGGCAGCTGCGAGGGGGTGATGTCCGCCGAGCCGTAGAAATCGGTGGCGACCATGCCCGGTTCGATCAGCGTGGTGTGGATGCCGAACGGCTCGGTCTCCAGGGCGTACACCTCGATGAAGCCCTCAATGGCCCACTTGCTGATGTGGTACACCGACATCGCGGGGAACGCGATGTGGCCGCCCATGCCGGAGGTCTGCAGGAAGTAGCCGCCGCCCTGGTCGCACAGGTGTGGCTCACCGCGCGGGCGAGCTGGATGGGGGCGATCACGCTGGTGCCGATCTGGCGCTCGATCTGCTCGTCGGTCAGTTCCTCTGCTGGCAACGGGACGCCGCGCTCTTGCGGAGTGCCGACGCCGGCGTAACGCAGGTCGCCGAACTCGGCGATCTCCGTGCAGGAGTCTGGAAGCTCAGCAGGGCTACCGAAGATGATGGGGCCGGTACGCGGGTTGCGCGTACCGGCCCCACCGTGTGTGTGCATCCGCCGGGAGGCTACTCCTGGACAGTCTTGCGGCGGCGCATCCACCACACGAGCGCTCCGCCGGCCACGGCAAGGGCGGCGGCGATACCCGATATCAGGCCGATCGGGGAGTCGTTGCCGGTGTGGGCGAGGTCGCCGCCGGGCTCGCTGGGTGCGGGCGTGGTGGGTGCGGGGGTCTGCGTGCTTCCGCCCGCTCCACCGCTGTGGGTCGGGGTGGGGGTCGGCTTCCCCGTGTGTGTCGTTGTCGGTGTCGGGGTTGGCGTGGGTGTGGTGGTGCCGGTGTCGTCGGCGGCTGTGTTTGCGCCGAGGAGAACCTGTCCCGTCAAGTCGGTGTTGTCAGTGAGGGTCTTCACGCTGGTCTGCGCCTGTCGGGGCAGGTACCGGTGCTGGGCGGTGAAGCTGACCTTGCTGACGTTGTGCTTGGGCTGCTTGGACATGTCGACGCCGCCCACGAGGTAGACCTGGACGGTGCCGTTGGCAGGGATCTTGTACTCGAACTCGCCATGGGTGTAGATGTACCGATACTTGTTGAACAGGGCCTCGCGGGTCCAGTTCTGGTTGGGCGCGCGCAGCGGCCAGCGAGAGACGTCACCACTGTTGATGATCTTGTGGTAGTCGGTGGGCGTCTTGGCGTC
This sequence comes from Streptomyces sp. NPDC058086, assembly GCF_042885015.1. NCBI lineage: Bacteria > Bacillati > Actinomycetota > Actinomycetes > Kitasatosporales > Streptomycetaceae > Streptomyces > Streptomyces sp. NPDC058086. Next base: position 12,012 of record NZ_JBHVST010000144.1, read on the forward strand.
CTGCTGGCGGATGTATTCGGCCGCGACGCGCGCGGTGTAGACGCGCCGCAGGTCGGCGTACTGGGGTGCGGTGTTGATGGTCTTCTCCACCGCGGGGACGATCATCTGGTCGATGACGCGCTGGGCCGCCTTGGTCTCGGCCTCGTTCGGGGTGCAGATGGGTGTGCCGGGGCCGGGGGTGATCGTGGTCTGCGCGGTCGACTTCAGGCGCAGCGGGGTGTCGAGGATGTAGATGCCGCCGTCCTGCTCGCGGACCTGCGCGGTCTTCGGCTCGATCCAGTTGCGCAGACCGGGCATGCACGGGTAGCCGTTCTGCTTGGGCAGGGCCGCCCAATAGCGTTTGCCGAGGTCGGTGTCGGGGTCCATGGCCTTGTAGAAGTCGTGCTTCATCTGGAGATCGGCTTCCAGGAGCACGCGGCCGGCGTCGGTCTTGCCGAACTTGGCGTCCATGATGCGGTCCGGCTCATCCGGGTTGAGGTTGACCCAGAACTTGTCGGGGGTCAGGGCGAGCCAGGTGAAGAACGCGTCCGAGATGAGCTGGGCCTTGGCCTTGCCGCCCCATCCGGACTGCTCGGTGGGGTCTTCCTTCGCATCGAACGCGAAGTCGACGCCCTTGCCCTTGACCGGCTTGCCGATGTACTTCAGGTCCAGGGTGGAGAAGTCGACGCCGCCGGGGCCACGGGGCAGACCACCCGGGTTGGCGACGTTCCTGCGGTTCAGGTAGTCCGCCATGTCCTTCGGGGTGGGCCGCGACTCACGGATCAGGTCGGTGGCGCCGCCGCGGGTGGTGCCGGACTGGCCCGGGGGCTCCAGCAGACCGCTCGTGGCGCGCTGTCCGCCCTTGGGGGCCAACTCCACGCGGTCGGAGCGGTAGTTGTACTCGGTGACCCGGTCACCGGCGAGCTGGCGCATGTCCCCCAGGAACTTCTTCGCGTCGGCCTTCTGGGGCTCGGCGAAGACGTACTTGACCCGACTGTCCTTCCAGTTGGGGTCCTTGGCCCAGGCCAGGTCCTTGGGGATCTGCGTGCGGTCCGGGCTGCCGTTGGACTTGATCTCCAGGATCTGCTTCGTGCGCGTGTTGTAGGCGTCGAGCTTGCGCCGGTAGGTCTTGTCGGGGTTGGCGGGGTCCTTGAACTCGACCTCCTTCTGGCAGATCCAGTCCGGTCCGACCAGCCCGTGATCCTTGATCACCTTCCGCTCGAAGGCCTTGCCGCGGGGGTCGTTCCCGGAGTTCGTGATGAACTTCGCGTCCCTGTAGTCCTCGAACTTGGGGTACTGGTCCTTCTGTTGGAGCCATCTCCACCAGACCCGGTCGGGCTGCGTCGCCGGGGCCTTGGTCAGCTCGGACAGCGCGGCTGCCTTGGCGGCGGACGGCGGCCCGAGGCCGTCCCACTCCTTTGCCGGGTTGACGTACGAGTACTCGTCCCACTGGGACTTCGCGCGGGAGGCGTCGAACTCCGGCAGGTCAACGGTCGGGCTGGTGCTACTGGGCAGGCCGTACAACTCGTCACAGCGCTTGCCCGGGTCCAGCGGCTTCGGTGCGGCGCTCGCCGAGGTGATTCCTGGAAGCCCGGCGAGGGCCATGACCGAGGCGCACGCGAGTGCGACGACCGACCGGCGCAGTGCGTGCAACCGCCGGTCGCGTATGGGTTTTGGCACGTGATGTCCCCGTGGGGGCCCAGTAGGGCATGGGGTGTTCGTGGCGCCAGGGGCCCCCGTGGTCAATGTGGCGCCGACGAACGGACCACACGCTAGACACATGCGTGTACCGGCCGTAGTCGAAACGCGGTTCGATGACCGGGTCAACTCCCCTTCTCCACAGGACCGTTACATCCGGATGGTGGACGACGGCATACGCTCGGCGGCATGAGTCCCGTATCTCCCGGAACGCAGGTGAATCCCCGTCACAGCGGGCACGCGCATCTGGTCATCGTCCATCCCCCCTTCGCGGCCCCGCTCCAGCCCGACGAGCGGCCGTCCGCTACTGCCCACGACCCGGCGGCGGCCACGGCTGCGGTGTTGTCCCTGTCGAGCGTCTCGGTGATCCGCCGTGAGTACGCTCCGTCCCGGCTGGAGCATCCGGGAAGCCCGGCCAGCCGGGAAGAGCTGGACCGCGTACGCGCGGCCGTGTGGGGCTCCACGGTGAAGATCAGCGACCCGGCGCTTGTCGAAGACGGGGTACTGGCCAGTGCGTTGGAGGACGAGTTCCGGGCCCAGAAGAAGCAGCATCCGGATGCCCGGATCGTCGCTGTCTGCGAACGCGACTTCGGCGCCTCCTACATGAAGATCCTTGTTGCTGTGCCCGGTACCCAGGATCTGATGGTCGAGGGCTTCGATGAGCTGGAGACCACCGGCGACTTGCGTGCCACTCTTGCCGCTGTGGGGATCGACCCCGACGGACTGGGCGAGGGATACGACGTCAGTGGTGAAGGGTTCTTCGACTACGACGGCTTCCTCCACATGCTCACCGGCGGCGCCCTGTCCGTCTACGCGGATGAAGAGCGCTTCGAGTCGGCATTCGTTGTCGACCGGAGCAAGGAGGGCGAGGAAAGCATCTCGGAGGTCTGGTTTCCCTAGCCGGAGCGCCGTCGTTCCACCTCCCGCACCGCCGCACAGGCGTCGGATCCACCAGTGCCGTCACCGGGCGGTCCGCGCACAGCAACGCGTCCATCAGCTCGAACAGTTCGTCACGCCACTCGGGCAGGCACCCATAGAAGTCGTCCCGAAGGTGTGACGCCACAGCGTCCGGCGAATACCCGTCCCGGCGGCAATGTTCGGGACAGCGTTCGGAGCCAGGCCTGAAGGATCAAGTCGTTTCAGCGTCACGCCTTCAGGGCGATGAGGCGATACGACGGGTCCGGGCGTGGCGCGTCCTGGTTCGGTAGCGCGGAGAGCCGCCGGCTCACCTCCGCCACCTGGTCCGGGGCGGCATACGTGCACCAGGGGATACGGCCTGCCTCGATCGTCTCCCGCCACCTGCGCGGGCTACGGCCCTGACCGGTGCCCGGGAACACGGTCTCGCCGACGAGCCCCAGACCATGCCCAGCAGCCCAATCGAGCATCCGGGAGGCATGATCAGGCACATGAGGCACGTACTGGCGCCGCAGCTCCGCTGTGATCCGGGCTATGTCGCTGTCCTCGACGAAGTACGCGTCGTCCTTGTCGATGGTAGTGATCAGCACACCGTCGGGCCGCAGCACCCTGGCCGCCTCGGCCAGCACGGCAGCGGGGGCCGCCAACAGATGCAGCAGCCAGACGATCACGACCGCGCCCACACTGTCCGACGTGAGAGGAAGCCGCGTGGCATCGCCGCACACCATGCCTCCCGGCACCCGCTGGGCGGCCAGACCAAGCATCCCGGGCGAGTGGTCGATGCCGAGCACCGTGCGCCCGGGCCGCAGCAGTCTCCTGGTCACGATGCCCGTGCCGCACGCTATGTCCAGGAGCGTACAAGGGCCTTGCGGCAACAACTCCTCCAAGGCGTCCGCCGCCGCCTGCGCTCGCGGTTCGCCGCCTCGCGAAGTGTCATAGTCACGGGCCTCGCCGTCGTAGTCGATCACCTGTCATCCCGTCCGTGCACCACACGGCGCACCCTCCGCGAGCATGTCCAGGACATCGTTCGAGGCCAGAGCTTGAAGCACAAGTGCGCGTTGCTCTGCGGTCGTCTACTTGAGAGCGCCGGTTCGAGCGACCGCCGTCCGCATCCACTGCACCCGAGTCACTCACGCACGCCCGGCCCGGCCAGGCCGCTGTCGAACTCACATGAACTTCGCTGACCGGTGAAGGCACTCGGCAGAGGTGTTGACACACATCCCGGCCGATCTACCTCGCTCGGCGAGGGGGCCGAGCACTGGCTGCAGGTTTTCACCGAGCGGCGAGCGCGGCGGTGGCCTCCGGTCGTCCCCGTCGGTGCCTCACCTTCTCCCGGTAGGTGACCCGCCTGGCCATACCGTCGTCGGTGTGCTGCACGCTGGACCCGTCGGTGAGGGCGGTCCAGAAGTCAAGGGATTCCGCCGTGCCGAGTCCACCACTTCCCGTGAGCATGCCGGGCTGGCGGCAGCCAAGCACTGGGGCCAGATCGAAAGGCTCGCACGCACAGCCATGTCGACGGTCGATGGCGTCCAGTCCCGCATCGACGTGAAGGTTCTCACGGAGCTGACCGACGCGGCACGATGTGTCGTCAGCAGCGATCTCATCCCCTCGGTACCAGGTCCCATGCCCCACCCGGCACCCGCCCACCTCCCGCATACCGAGCGGCGGTCTGGGTGCGCCGTGTACTTTCCGGCCTGCATCAACCGCATCTTCGGGCGCGACCCCGACAAACCCTGCACGCCGTCGCTCCCGGAAGCGTTCGTCTCGCTCTCCGCCCGCGCCGGCATGCCCCTGTGGATACCCGATGACGTGCGCGGACTGTGTTGCTCGACGCCCTGGGCGAGCAAAGGTCTCGCAGACGGGCACCAATGGATGGCGGATGCGATCTGCGACGCCTTCTGGCGGTGGACCGATCACGGCTCGCTCCCCATCGTGATCGATGCCGCGTCCTGCACCCACGGGCTGCTCGAGGATGTCGCCAAGCACATCGACGATTCGCGGCGCGCTCGGATGGGGGCCATGAGCATCCGAGACTCGATCACCTGGTGCCGGGACCTGCTTCCCCATCTCTCAGCGAACCGCAAGCTCGAGACGGTCGCACTGCATCCGACGTGTTCCACGACCCGCCTCGGGCTCAACCGCGACCTCAGGACCATTGCGTCCTTCCTGGCCGACACGACCGTGGTGCCCGTCGGCACAACCTCCGGGTGTCGTCGGCTCAGGATGTGGAAGCGGGGCCGGGCGGCAGATGGACCGTCATGATCAGGTGACAGGACTCGGTGCCGGCGCCGCGGTAGGTGTGGGTGGCGTCGCCGTCGAAGGTGGCGGTCTGTCCGACTTCAACGAGGTGTTCGGCGCCGTCGACGATCAGGGTCATCCGGCCGGCGGTGACGCTGACGGTTTCTACGACTCCGGCCTGGTGGGGGTGGCTGGGGTACTCCTCGCCCGGTTCCAGTTTCCAGCGCCAGACCTCGACCGGTGCCGGGCCCGAGGTCGTCAGCATGAGCCGGGCCTCGCTGCCCTGCGCTCCGGTCCACAACGGCATCACGGCGTCAGCGTCTACGACACGGACGCGCCCTTCGGACGGCCCTTCCATCAGCGCGGACACCGAAATGCCGAGAGTGTCGGCCAGCCGGACCAGGGTGGCGAAGTTCGGGTTGCCCTGCGCTTTCTCCAACCCGACCAGGGCCCCCTTGCTGACCTTGGCGCGACGGCCGAGCTCGTCCAGGGACAGGCCCGCGCGGGTGCGGGCCGTCCTGACGTTGTGCGCGAGCGTCCGCAGGGCTGCCTCTGTCTCGGCCATCCGATCACCATCCTCGCCAGTGGACCACTTTAATGCACCATCCGGTCGTTATGTTGACACGCGCCAGTCGGTTCGTTGTACCGTCTAGTCGTTCCATCGAAATCGCAAGGGATGTACCGTGATCGCTCTGCTGCTGGCCCTGGGCAGCTCACTCGCCTACGGATGCGCCGATTTCCTCGGCGGCCTGGGGGCCCGTAAGGCTCACGTGCTGCGCACCGTGATGATCGCGGCCCCGGCCTCTCTCGCGGTCGAGCTGCTGCTGTGGCCGTTCCTCGGCGCCTCGTTCAGCGCCGACGCCCTCGCCTGGGGCGCCGCGTCCGGCATCGCCTCGGCCGCCGCATTCGCCCTGCTCTACCGCACCCTGGCGATCGGCCCGATGAACGTACTCTCGCCCGTCACCGCCCTCGTGTCCGCCATGCTGCCCGTCGGCGTGGGCCTGCTGCAGGGCGAGCACCTGGGCGCTGCCGGGCTGGTGGGCCTACCGCTCGCGCTGGTCGCGGTGGTGCTGGTCAGCGCCGGACATGGCGCCGGAACGGCACGCCCGTCCCGCACCGCGCTGTTGTTGGCCTTCGGAGCGGGCGGTGCCATCGCCCTCCAGCTGATCTTCCTGCACCAGGCGCCCTCCGACAGCGGCGTGGCCCCACTGATCATCGGCCGGGCGGTCTCCTCTGCCGTCATCCTGGCGGCGGCCGGCCTCATGTACCGCAGGCTCGGCTCCGAGCGCCCCGCGTACGCGATGTCAACAGCCGCCGGCGTGCTGGACTCCATGGCGAACCTGCTGTTCCTTCTGGCAGCCCGCCGCGGGGACCTCACAGTCGTCGCTGTGATCACCGCTCTCTACCCGGCCGGCACCGTCCTGCTCGCCCGCAGCGTGCTCGCCGAACGTATCCGTCGCGGCCGACTCGTCGGACTGGGCGCCGCCGCCGTCGCCGTCAGCCTCCTCGCCCTCACTTGAACCCCGCTCCCCTCCCCTCCCCTCCCCCGCCTCCGCCTCCGCCGACTACGCAAGGAGCACAGCATGTTCATCCAGCCCTGGGACACCAGCCTGGACGAAGCCGAATGGCAGAGCTGGATCGCCGAAGGGCACGACTTCGGAATCCTGAGCGTCAACGGCCTGCCCAGCCACCCGCCCGTCGCCGTCCCCACCCACTTCACCAGCGACGGCGACCACCTCCTGGTCCACCTCGCCCGTCCCAACCCGGCCTGGAAGTCGATCGGCCACGACCCGAACGTGCTGCTCACCGTCTTCGGTGACTACGCATTCATCCCCGGCCCATGGCGCGCCACAGCCGGTACCCCGCCCACCGACGGCGTCCCCACCAGCTACTACACGGCCGTCCAGTTCACCTGCCGCGCCCACATCATCGACAACCCCGAGGCCAAGGCCGAGCTGCTGCGCCGCCAACTCGCCCACTTCCAGCCCGACGGCGACCACGCCCCCGTCGCCGCCGACCAGCCGCCCTACGGCCGGCTGCTGCCCGGTATCCGCGGCCTGCGCCTCGAGGTCACGGACGTGGCGGCCAAGTTCAAGTACGACGACCACAAGCCCGTCGAGCACCGCACCGCCGTAGCCAACCACCTCACCGCCCGCGGCACGGGCCTCGACGTGCCCACCGCACTCCAGCAGCGCCGCCGCCTGGACCGCATCGGACCCTGGAATCCCTGACCCGCGCCCATTCGCACGCACACAGGAACGGAACCCCGCTCATGACCGTCTTCCGTCTCAGCCCCGCCGTCGCCGACGCCTTCCCCGACACCCTTATCGCCCTGGTCACCGCCACCGGCCTGCGTAGCCATGAATCCTGGCCCCACACCACCGCCGCCGTGGAGGACCTGGAGCAGCAACTCGCCGACGGCGCCTGGCAGCCCGCCAACGAGACCGACCCCCGTATCGAGGCGTGGCACACCGCCTACCGCGCCTTCGGCACCAACCCCCGCCGCATCCGCCCCAGCGTCGACGCGCTCGGTCGCCGCCTCGCGAAGAAGGGGGCCCTGCCGCGCATCAACCCGGCCGTCGACTCCTACAACGCCGTCTCCGTCCGCCACGGCCTGCCCGCCGGCGCCTTCGATCTCGACCACGTCACCGGCGACGTCGACATCCGCCACGCGGACGGCACCGAGACCTTCACCCCGCTCGGCGAACCTGAGTCCACCGAGAACCCCAAGCCCGGCGAGATCATCTATGCGGACACCACCGGCGTCCTGACACGTCACTGGAACCACCGCGACGCCCACCGCACCCGCGTCACCAAGGACTCCACCCACGTCACCTTCGTCCTCGAAACCCTCCACTCCACCCGTGACGGCGACCTTCTCAAGGTCGCAGCCGAGGAGTTGCAGGGCCTGCTCATCCCGCACGCCGAACAGACCGCCGTGCACTACCTCAGCCCAGCACAAGTCCAGGCCACCGCCTGAGTCCTCCACCCGGCCTCGGACCCGCCTCAGCCCTCCGCCCGCCGACGCCCGCCCAGCCAATCCAGAGCCAGGCGCAAAGGGCCGAGACGGCGAGCCCGGACGGATGGGCATCTATGGCGTGACAGGGTCGACCTGCTTCTCGGCGTGCACAGTGAGGACGTGCCGGCCATAAGGACGTACCGGTTTTGTGGGCCCTGGTCGTCCTGGGCCAACGCCTCTACGAAGCCGCCCACCACAGCCCGTCGGGCCCAACGGTCTCGTCAGACCAAGTTGTCGTTCCACCTGGGAGCGGATCCACGCCGGGGGCGGGCGGTCACCGCCATCCTGCCGACTGGCGGCCATCCGGTCGTGGCTTTGACGCGACCGGAACCTGGACGATCGCGCCGTACGACATCCAGCGCTTCCCATCGGAGGCATCAGTCATGCTGCGCGGCAAGGGCATGCACCACAACACCGGCACCTTTCCCAACGGCGACACCTCACACCCCGTCTTCGAACCCCGGGACGCCGAACGGGACATGCGGGTCGTCGCGAAGGACCCGCACTGCACCGCGGTACGCGGCATACGCGGACTGGAGGTCCGGTTCTCACCCTTCCCCTGCGAGCTGACGAACGCCGAGATGCTGCCACTGTTTACCGACTGCGCCGAACGGGCGGAGCGGCTACGCCGGGACGGCGCCGAGGTCACCCTCGTCACCGACTACGAACTCAGCCTGTTCGCCCGCGGCCACTGCGGCAGCATCAGCGACTTCCACACAGGCACCTGCACCGTTGACTTCGCCTGGCACTCCTGCCCCGCCAGCCTGGCCGGCGACAGCAGCCCAGTCCAAGTCGCCTGCGGCGGCCCGCAGTCCTGTCGAGAGTCACGTCCATATCCCTGAGGCGCTCATCTGGAGCCGACCACCGACTCCGCGCCCGCCGAGCCATTACCGAAGCAGGATGCGGAGGGCACGCATCCCGGGTGTCGGCCCGGGCCATGCGCATCCCCGGAAACCGTCCCCCCGGCACCACCGACACCCGCCAG